>JAFRPC010000040.1 GCA_017429325.1 Oscillospiraceae bacterium
CAGAACGTCGTGAGACAGTTCGGTCCCTATCTGTTGCGGGCGGAGGAGATTTGAAGGGAGCTGTCCTTAGTACGAGAGGACCGGGATGGACAGACCTCTGATGCACCAGTTGTTCTGCCAAGAGCACAGCTGGGTAGTTACGTCTGGACGAGATAAACGCTGAAAGCATCTAAGCGTGAAACTCTCCCTAAGATAAGATCTCCCATCCGAAAGGAGTAAGGCACGTCGTAGACGATGACGTTGATAGGTCGGAGGTGCAAGCGTGGCAACGCGTTTAGCTGACCGATACTAATATGCCGAGGGCTTGACCTATATAATGCAGGCTCAAATGACCTTTGATAAAACATGATTGCCAAGGCTGTGTTCAGTTTTCAGGGTACAATCCTGAGAGGCCCCGCTGTAGGGGCGGTCATTGACCGCCCGCAAAACGGAAAGCCTCAACAAAGTTGGTATTGATTGGCCTGAGGGTCCACCTGTTCCCATCCCGAACACAGTAGTTAAGCTCAGGTTCGTCTACGATAGTATGCGGGCGACTGCATGTGAAAATAGATAATGCCAACACAAAAAAACAACTCCATCCGCAAGGATGGAGTTGTTTTTTCATTCGTTCGGCATCCCGCCGGTGTAGTTCAGCAGCGCCCGCAGGTAGCGGATTAGCAGCCGTTCTTCGCTGACCGGGATATAGTGGATGTCCACGCCTAAGCTGCCGTTGGTGTGGACGAATTCCAGGAGCGTTCTCTTGTGGATATAGTAGAGCAGGAAGAAGACGCCGGAGAGCAGGAGGCAGACCACCGCGTCCAGTACTGGGTTCAGCACGGTAAAGGCGCCGAAGTCTATCAGCTTGTCCAGCAGCAGCAGCGCCGGACCCAGCAGCAAAAAGAAGAAGCAGAGGGTCAGCAGAATGGGGTTCTTCTGCTGCAAATACTTCATGCCCTGGAATTCCTCCAGGTCGATGCGGAAGTCCGTGAGCTTCGTCTGATAGTGGCGGCGGTCCCGGCTGACGCTGTATTTTCCCTTGCAGTAGATAGCGCGGTTGGAGAGGACGACAAAGCCCCGCTTGAGCTTCCCCTTGTAGAGAAAGGCCCTGAGCTGACGGCTCCCGGCAACGCATTTCAGGGATTCATTGGGATTCAGAAAAATCTCGCCGGCAATTTTTTCGGCTTCGGTAGAATTTGACATAGCGCACCTCCCGGATGGATTCTGCCTCCATAATATCACGAAATACATAGAAAGTCAACGAAGCAGATGAAATTTGCCGAATGCATCCTTTTATCCGTTTGTAAATTCTGCTTGCATTTATGGGCGGGGCGTTGTATAATACGGGGGAACTGAATCCGGTATCTCTTCAGGGCAGGGTGCAATCCCCGACCGGCGGTAAAGTCCGCGAGCCTTCGGGCCGACCCGGTGCAACTCCGGGACCGACAGTACAGTCTGGATGAAAGAAGAAGCCGCTTTTCTATGCTTTGCATGGAAAAACGCCTGAAGATTTTCGGTCTTCAGGCGTTATTTTTGAAAGGAAGCGATTTTATGAGCGCAACTGCGCAGTTTCTCCTCATCTGTTTTGCCGTGGTGTGCGGGCTGCTGGGAATCGCCTGGCTGTTTGAGCATTTCTTCTGCCGGGACCGGCTGCGGCTGTCCTCGCCGAAGTATCTGACCACCGTGGCTGTCTCTGCCGCTCTGGCTGGGGTGCTGATGCTGCTGGAGGTGCCGCTGCTCTTTCTGGCCCCGAATTTCTACAAGGTGGACCTCTCCGAGCTGCCGGTGCTGATCTGCACCTTCTATTTGGGACCGGTGGCCGGCGTGCTGACGGAGTTCCTGAAAATCCTCATCAAGCTCCTGTTCAAGGCCAGCACGACGGCCTTTGTGGGGGAGCTGGCAAACTTCGCCGTGGGCTGTGCCCTGGTGCTCCCCGCCTCCATGATTTACCACTGCAAGCGGACCAAGGCCACTGCCATTGTCGGTCTGGCTGTCGGCACCGCGGTCATGGCGAGCTTCGGCAGCCTGTTCAACGCAGTCTACCTCCTCCCGGCCTTTGCGGAGATGTTCCATATGCCCCTGGAGGCCATTGTGGAAATGGGCACAAAAATCAACGGCGGCATCCGGGACATCACCACCTTCGTGCTGCTGGCCGTCGCGCCGCTGAATCTGCTGAAGGGCCTCGTGGTCAGCCTGCTGACCATCCTGCTCTACAAGCGCGTCCAGCCCATTATGTTCAAGCGAAGCTGAAGCTCACAAAAACGCAAGGTCCGCGGGGAACTCCCGCGGACCTTATTTTTTGTTCGCTTATTCCTCAGGCTTGGATTCCTCTGTGGGGACTGCGTCGTCCACGACCTCGAAGACCGCCTCGACGGCCTTCTCGACCTCTTCGACCTTCTCCCCCACCTTGTTGAGCTGGGACAGGTCCTTCTCAAGCTCATCGAGCTCCTTGTTCAGATTGTCAAGCTCAGTCTCCAGGTCCTCAGCTTCCGCATCTGCCGCATCCTTGGCAGACTTCCCAAAGTCGGCCTTGGCCTCCTCCGCCTCGCAGCGCAGGGCTTCAATGTTCTTGGCCGCTTCGGTGATGGCGTCACAGAGGGGCAGGTATTCGGCGTCGTCAGGCTCCTCGCCGGTGATGAAGTCCCGGTAGTAGAGCTTTCCCAGCTCCAGATAGGCCTTCTTCTGCTTCTCCTGTTCGGTGAAAATGTTGATGTTGGATTTGGTGACTGTGGCAGCGTTCTTGGTCATCCGGGCGGCAGTCTCCACAAACTCAGAAAAAAAGTCCTTTAACGCTTCCAGACTATCGTTCAGTGCCATCGTAAATCTCCTTTCAATATGTTCCTTGGGGCGGATTCGGCTTGCTTCTGCCTGTATTATAGCAGAGCTTTTCAAAAATGGAAGCAAATGCAGAGAAAATTTACAATTTGTTTGCTGCTTGTTCATCCTCCGGCCTGAAGGCGGAGGCCGGGTCCCGCGCCGGAAGCGCCAGGACCGCAGCCAGAGCCGCCAGCAGGACGACGGTGGCGCAGATGCTGGCCTGGGGACCCGCGTCCCCGCCGGTCAGCAGGCCTCGCCAAGCGTCGGCCTCCACGGCGATCAGGTAGACCCCCTCGTGCTCCCCTGCCGGGGCGAACCCAAACAAAAAGCTCATGGAGAAGACCCACGCTCCGTGGAGGGCGCAGGCGCTCCAGAGTTTCCCCCGCTTGAGCACCCAGATCCCCAGCAGCAGCTCCAGCAACAGGGTGTTGGCAAAAGAGAGGCTCGTCAGGCTGCCGGGACTGCGGAACATCACAGAAACCAGCGTGGAAAAGACCAGCGCGGCAGGGATTGGATAGTGTGCGCCGAGGGAGGGAGCGAAATAGCCCCGGAGCAGCAGCTCCAGCGCCGCGCCCTGGACCAGGCAGCCCGCCAGCGCCAGGAGCAGCAGTCCCAGCTTCTCCCCGGAGACTGCCTCCTCCGCCAGACGGAAGCCCCCCGCGGCCACGCCGAGGGCGAGGATCGCCCCTGCCAGGAGCAGGCCGAAGCAGAGGCCCAGGGCGTATTCGCCCAGAGGGGCTCTGCCGCACAGGCCCATGGAGGAAAGGCTGCGCTTCTGATACTTGCGGCAGTAGATGATCGCCACAGCGCCCATGACGGCGTAACCCAGAAACGCGCAGAGGAAGAGCCAGTCGGGAATGGTGCGGAGCAAATCGCTCATCAGCGCTTCCATGCTTTCGCCGGAGCTCATGGCGGACAGGGCTGCTTCTCCCTGCTCGGAAAACACCCAGAAGATGCTGGGAATGAGCAGAAACACCGCTTGACCGAGCATGGAGAGGAGCATGAGAAGCAGCAGGATCATCAGCTCACCGAACATGGAGAAACGGGTCTTTATCTGCCTTTGGGTCTGCGCCCAAAACTGCGGTCTGGGAAGGAATTGATTCATGGCGTCTCTCCTGTGATGCGGACGGAGCGGAAAGCCCGCCCGACATGGATTTGTTCTCATGGTATGGTATTATTATGCCACATCCCGCACCCGCTTGTCAATTCCTATCTTCCGCCGCAGTGGGTTTTTCGGTCTCCGTTGCCGACGGCCTGATGGTAGAGACCTGCCAGGTGCAGCCACAGGCGCTTGTCGAGGATGCCGGATTCCGGCATCCCGCAGCAGTGCTGGAGCCTGCGGATGGCGGAGACCGTCTCTTCGTCGCAGACCCCGGTGAGGGGACAGCAGTCCAGGTTTTCATAGACCTCGAAGAGGGTGTGGAGCATGGCCTGGATCAGCAGGACGTGGAGGTTGTCGCTTCCCTCCAGGATGACTTCGTTGGGGTCCATCACCACGTCCAGCGGCGCGGCGGGCTCCACCTCTACCGCGGCGGCCTGGTAGGCCGCGCAGATGGCCTGCCAGGTGGCAAAGTCGGTGATACCGGTCTGGGGCAGACCGGCCCGCTTCTGCTGGACGGTGACGGCCCGGGCAGTCTCCGCCCCATAGCGCCCGTCCGGGATCACCAGGGGGCAGGTAGGGTCTTGCAGGGCGATGACCCGGAGCATCGTTTGCAGACTGGTGACAGAACGACCGAGAAAACGAACGTCGTCATTTGGGTCCATAAATTCCTCCTTTCTCCGTGGCGCACGATGTGCGCCGCTACGGGCGGGCGTCCCGGCTGCCGACGGACAGGGGCGTACCGGGGTACTGGGTCATCCGGGTCGAGTTGCTGTAGTTGAGACTGCGGAACTGCTTCGTGACGGCCTGGGCCGTGTCGTCGGTCAGGCGGCCATTCACCGGCAGGCCGTTGGCCTGCTGGAAGGCCCGGAGCGCCTGCTGGAGATTCGTCCCGGAATAGCCCAGGGCCTCCAGCCGCGCCCGGGCGTTGGCGACGGTGGTGGCGGCGGTGTCGAGCTGCGGGAAGGCGGCCCGGTTTTGCAGCACCCGGTCGTCGATGCCGGAATAGAGGTCGTAGAGGGCGTCCCAGGTTCTGTCGTCCGCCTCCCCGGTGGCGGCAAAGCCCTCGTAGCCCTGAAAGGCCGCCACGGCGTCCCGGGTCCTGGGGCCGAAGATGCCGTCCACCGAGACGGAGGGCACCTCCTGGACGAACTGGGCTACGACGGCCAACATGTACTGGAGCTGCCGCACCCGGTCGCCCCGGTCCCCGGGCCGCAGAGGCTCCGGGAACTCCCAGCCCAGATCCTCGTAGCGCAGGCCCTGGGAGCGCAGCTCCGACAGGTGCAGGACCCCGGCGTAGACCCGCTCCACCTCGTACCAGGTCTGGCGGCCCACGACGCCGTCACTGTCCAGGCCAAAGACCCGCTGGAAGGTCCGGACCGCGGCCTCGGTGGCGGGGCCGAAGATGCCGTCCACGCTCAGCTTCGGGATGGCGGGAAAGCTCTGGGAGATGCGGTTCAGAGCCGTCTGGACCAAGGCCACGCTGCGGCCTCGGCTGCCGGGCCGCAGGGCCGTGCCGGGATAGGACTCCTGCGCCTCCGCCTGGGGGGCGTTGGGGACGATCTCGATGTTCTGCCCGTAATAGCGCCGGAGAATTTGCAGCCAGCCGTAGCCCTGAGCCGCCAGAGTCTGGGAGCCCCACTGGGACAGACCCTCGCAGGTGACGGTGGTGCCGTTGCAGAACTTGGCCGCCAGGGGCTCGATAAAGCCGATTCGGCGGATGTAGTCGTCAAAGAGTTCATCCACCAGCCGGGAGATGGTGGAAAAGTAGCTCCGGCCCTTGTAGAACTGCTGGTCGTAGGCCGTGGATGCGGTGATGTCGAAGGGATAGCCCCGGACCCGGTAGAACTCCGTGTAGATCCGGTTCAGGGCGAAGGAGGTGATGGCCAGGATGTTGGCCCGCAGGGCCGCCTCCCCCCAGGTGGGATAGACCTCGCTGGAGGCCACGTTCTTTACGTAGTCCGGGAAGGAGACGGTGACGTTCTCCGCCGGGACCGCGGGCGGCCCCAGGTGGACCGTGATGTAGGACGGGATGTAGGGCAGAAGCTGCGACATGGCGGCCCTCCCTACAGTCCCTGGTCGGGGGTGGTGATGGTTTCGGTCTCGCCGAGGTCCGTGGGCATTCCGCCCCGGGGCACCAAAAGCAGCTCCTGGATCGTGGTGATGCCGGGAAATATCTGCACGTCCCGTACCACGATGCCGTCATAGCTGGGCTGGCTGGCGGCCACCTGTACGTCGGTCCAGCCCTGGGCCAGCCCGGCGCTCAGGGAGTTTGCCAGGTCCGGCGTGGGGATGGCAATGGTCTCAGTGAGGCCGCTCTCGTCTGTGCGCTGAAGGCTCAGCAGCTCCCGTTTCCCCCCGGCGGCCCGGACCGAGACCGAGACCGTGGCCCCGGCCACCGGCAGCCCCGCCCGGGAGGTCAGGGTCTGCACCTTGAGAAAGCCTGTGGATGGCATAAAAAATCCCTCCTGTTCGCTCCATTGTATGCGAACAGGAGGAATGTGTGCGCAGACGGGAGGCAGGCAACAGGGGACGGGGGAAGCGCACACGCCTGTAGGGACGGCTCTCAGCCGTCCGCCGTGCCCCGCGCCGCCAGTGACCAGTGAACAGTCACCAGTCACCAGGCCCGCTTGTAGGGACAAGCATTGCTTGTCCGCGGTTCCCCGCACGGACAAGGTAAGAAGTAAGAGGGTATCTATTCAGTAGCCCCGGTTGACAAGCGACGAATTGTGCAAAACGGAGAAAAATCAGCGCATCTCAAGGGGCAAACGAACGATGGGTGTGGAAAACTTTCGGCGTTTTGACGAAAGCAAACACTATCCCCACTGAGCCACGAGCGCAAGTGCGTTGCCAGTGAAAGCAGCCTTGATTGCGTCGCCGCGCTTCCAGCATTTCGCACAGCAGTTCTCGCAGAGGCTTTGCCTATTCTTGTATGTATATGTATAACACAAAGAATTTTCATTGTCAACGCTATTTATGCCATTTTCAACAACAATTTCTATGAATCTGAACGCATTTCTGTTTAATTTTGGATGTGCAGGATTTCTGTGGCGCACACTTTACACTGCTGCATCGGGGACGGCGGACAAGCGGTGCTTGTCCCTACATGTGGAGGCGTCGGGCGGGCAGATTGCCCGCGCTACAGGCGGGGACCGACGGGGGACCCGTCCCCTACGGTGAGGGACGGCAGGCCTGCCGTGGCGCACACTGTGCGCCGCTACCGGGGCGGCAGCGGTTTTCCGTTCAGGATGGCTTCGCGCAGGTGTTCGCCTTCGTAGCGGAGCTTCAGGGAGAAGAAGGGGACGCGGCGCTCCATCAGGTCCAGGAAGATTCGGTCCCCTTCCCACTGGGGCAGGGTGCGCACCTTGGCCTTGGGGACCCACTCCAGAACGCCCTCGTCGCAGTCCTTCGGCTCGCCCTCGAAGTCCTCGGCGTGGAAGAGGTGCATGTACTCCCCCTCCCAGCGGTCCGAGACGAAGGTGACGATGCCGCAGTAGCGCGGCGCTGTCAGCCGCAGGCCGGTCTCCTCCAGGGCCTCCCGGCAGACACAGTCCTCCGGGCTCTCGTTTTCCTCAAAGTGCCCGCCAATGCCGATCCACTTGTCGCGGTTTTCATCGTTTTCCTTTTTGACGCGGTGCAGGAGCAGCCAGGCCCCATCCCGCTCAATGTAGCAGAGCGTTGTGTTTTTCATGGTTTTCTCCCGCCGGACAGCTTTTGCCGTTCCCTCCCCATGATCCTGACAGCGCTGTGGAGATTCTCGATCTCGATGCGGCTGCTGCCCTTGGCAAATTCGCCGTCCAGGGTCCAGTCCATGCCGGGGTCCGCCTCCGCCAGCAGCTTTCGGGCGGTGCGGAAAATCAGGGACGGAGAATCATAATGCTGGGTCGTCAGCGCTCGGATGGTTTCGGCCAGGGCCCCCATGCCGGAGGGGTATTTGACCAGCAGCAGCTCAAACTGGCCGTCATTCATATCCACGATCTCCGGGTCCAGGGTCAGGATGCCGCCCACGGAGGTGGAATTGCTGACCGCGCCGAAGAGATAGTCCCCCTCCTCCTGCCGACCGTCCTCCAGGGTCAGGCGCACGTGGTAGCGGCGCAGGGAGGAGAGCTCCTTGACGCCGCCTAAGATGTAGGCCAGGTGGCCCAGCACGTTCTTGACGCTCTGGGAGGTGGCGTAGGAGGTCTTGGTAAAGGCGCCGAAGGAGGCGACATAGGTGAAATACCGGTCCCGGAACCGCCCTACGTCATAGGGTACCGGCTGCCCGGCCACGATGTCCTGGGCGGCCCGGATGACGTTTTTGGACAGGCCCAGGCTGGCGGCGAAGTCGTTGGTGGAACCGGCGGGGATATAGCCGACGGGCGTCTCGGCGCCGGACTGTACCAGGCCGGAGATGACCTCGTTGAAGGTCCCATCGCCGCCGATGCAGACCACCAGGTCCGCATCGCCTGCATACTTGGCCGCCAGGGCCGTGCCGTCGCCGCGCTTCTGGGTCATCCAGACGGTACAGGCATAACCGGCGCGGCCAAAGACCGAGAGGATCTCCGGCAGGTGCGGGTTCGCCTTTTTTGTCCCGGCGGCGGGATTCATGATCAAAAGCAGTTGTTTCATCCGGAACCTCTCATTCATTGATTGGGTTTTTGCGGGAACGATTCGTCGGTCTCATCCAGCAGGCGTTCCAGCTCCTCCAGGTGCTCCAGGATATCGAAGGCGGCGCCGCGCCCTTCCTCTTCCGCCCGGGAAATGGTGTTCGGGTCGAACATTCCGGTGGTGGAGAGCAGTCTGCCGGAGCTCTGGGCGGTTTCCTCCGCAGGAAGCGGCTCTTTGCCCTGCGCGGCAGACGCAGCGTCCGGCGTCTGCGGAAGCGGCGCGTCCCCGGTCGGATCCCAGGTCTGGGTCAGGTCCAGCTTCGGCATGGAAGCCCCAGGCTCCCGGGGCGGCAGGGGCTCCGCCGCAGGCGGCGTCTCCGCTGTCGGCGCGGTGCTGCCCACTCTGGGGTCCGCAAGGCTGACAGGGACCTTGACAATGGGCGGTCGGGAGAAACGGATCAGCAGCGAGGCGATGACCAGGGCCAGGAAGGCCGCCAGACAGATCAGACTGATCTTCAGCCCCAGGGCAAAGCCCGGCGCCTCATAGTCCAGCGCAATGGTGTGCAGACCGGCCTCCAGGTGGACGGCGATCATCGCGTCGCCTACGGGCGTGATGCGGGTCTGCCTGCCATCGACGGTCAGGGTCCAGCCCTCGTCATAGGGGATGGCCAGGTAGAGCAGACCGGCCTCCTGGTTTTGGATGGCGCCTTCGACGCGGGTATCGGAGACCATGGTGGGGATCATGGAGCTTTCGGACAGGGCGGCGTAGGCCTCGTCAAAGAGCGCCGTCTGGAAGAGGGCGGCCCCCAGGGTGACGCTGCCGTCTTTGCCGGATTTGGCCCGGTAGCGCAGGCTGATGGTGTCCCCCTTGGAAAAACTGTCCATACAGCGGTTATAGCCGTAGCCGTCGGACCAGCTGTACTGCTTGGTCCCGTTGAGGCAGTATATGACGTCGTTGACGCTGGAGCCCTTGGAATAGATGCACAGCATTCCGTCCTCCGGCATGACAAAGCTGGCCTCCACATAGTTCTCCTCGTCGCAGTCCCCCGATACCCGGAAGGAAGAGGAGGTCTTGCTGCTCAGGACCGCGGTGCCCACGGCCTTGACGTCGTGGATGGAGAGGCTGACAAAGAGCTCTTTTTCGATTCCGGTCATCTCCCGGAACAGGCGGTTGAGCCGCTCATAGGGCAGGCCGGAGGTCTGAGGGAGATATTCCAGGGTGTTGTCCCCCACCAGGAAGCCCAGAGAGAGATAGGCCTTGTTTTCCAGCAGCAGCACCTCGCCCTCGCGCTGCACCTCCCGGAAATAGCGGGGATCCACGTTCCGCCCGTTGCGGTCGATCAGGTATTTGAGACCCAGCAGCAGGTTGGTAAAGGGGTCCGCCTCCTGGTAGACATAGCGGTTGCCCGCCACGGAGGCCGCCAGGCCGATGCTCTGTAAAAAGGCGGAGATGCGGCTGTTGGCGGCGGAGGAGAAGACAGAGATGCCGTTGAAGTTCAGGAAGGTGCCGTCGTTGAGGGTCTGCTTCATCGCCACCTCGGCCCGCCAAAGGTCCACGGTGTCGGCCTCCCGCTCCTTCATGGCCTCCACAATGGGCAGCGTGTCCTCCTTCTTGGTGGGGTAGTAGGAGGAGTCGGTGACGCCGATCTTGTGGACGCCCAGGATCCCGCAGCCCAGAGACTCCAGCAGCATACAGACGCAGAGCCCCAAGACCAGGACTTCCTTGCGGAGGATCCGGAAGCTGTAGAGCAGGAGCAGCGCCATTGCCAGCAGCGCCACCGCCGTGGAGGCCAGCACCACCCGCTGCACGCCGCCGCTGACCACACAGACCAGCAGCAGCGCCACCGGGATGATCAGGACCGTCGCCCGCCAGCGGGAGAGCTGCTCCAACTGGGTGTAGGCCCGGAAGGCCATAAAAATGACGGTGAAGGACCAGAGGAAGCTAAACCGGTAGGGCAGCATGTTGGGGAAGTGCATCCCGTGCCAGAGGTAGTCCAGGGTCCGGAAGAGGAAGCTGCTGGCAAAGAAGAGGAGCAGCAGCACCGTGAAGACCCGCTCCCGGCGGGGGATCCGCTTGCACAGCAGATAGACCGCAGCCAGGATCAGGGTGAAGAAGCCGCAGAAGATATTGGGCAGGCCCTCCATGGAGGTGGGCTCCGTCAGGGTGCCTGCGTTGGCGAGGACGTCCCGGACCCCTTGCAGGGGGATCCGGAAGGCGGCCAGGAAGGAGCCCACATAGCCATAGCGCAGGGTCAGCAGGGCTTCGTGCGCTCCGATCCAGCCGGGATAGCAGACGGAATCCTCCGAGAAGCTGGGGACCTCCTTGCCAAAGAAGCGGAAGAGCTCCGTCAGCTTGCCCTGATTGATGAGCTCCATTCCTTCGTTGTGGGTCAGCTCCGGGATACTCACGATGTTCAGGGCGTTGGACTTCGGAAAGCTGTTGACGGCGGAGGAGGTGGATTGCAGGCCCAGATAGGCCGGGATCGTCAGAAAGGCCGTCATGCCCAGGGCGATGACGGTGCACAGGGCAATGCGCCAGAAGCGGGTCCAGAAGCCGGGCAGGTCGTCCCACTTGACGACGTGCCAGCCGATAAAGAGCAGCAGAACAAAGACGCAGACGAACAGGCCGATGTAGTAGCTGCAATAGACCGAGAGGGCCAGGCTCGCAGTGTAGAGTACGCAGCGCCGCTCCTTAAGCAGGCTGAAGGTGCCCAGAGCCACCAGAGGCAGCAGGGCCACAGTGTCCAGCCAGATGGCGTTCCAGTAGTAGCCCATGAAGAAGGCACAGAAGGCGTAGGCCGTGGAGAAGCAGACCACGGCGAATTCCTCCCGCCCAAAGACCTTCCGCAGGAAGACGGCGCAGAAGAGCCCGGCCAGACCCAGCCGGATCAGCACCGTCAGGGTGTAGTAGGGCAGAAGCAGAGACTCCGGCAGCAGGAAGGCCGGGAGGTTCAGCGGGCTGGCGAGATAGTAGGCGAACAGGGAGAGGTAGTTGGTCCCCATGCCCGTGGTCCAGGAGTGGAGCAGGGACTCCCCGTTTTGAAGCCGGGTGCGCAGGTCCAGGAAGAAGGGATAATATTGGTGCCACTGGTCATGGGCCAGGATCATCTTGCTGCCAAAGGGGATTACGCCGCAGACGGCCCACATCACCGCCATCAGCAGGAAGGGGAGAAAAAAGGCCGCCAGGTAGAGGCTGCGGGCCTTGCGCGGGCGGCTGAAAAAGCCTCCGCCGGCCTCCAGCCCGCGCAGGGTCTTCCGGGCAAAGGATTGTATCGTCATATCGTTCACCTCGTAAGGGTTCGGGGTTCGGAGCGTTCGGAAAATCTTCAGTTTATTATAACACAGTCCCATCCAACTTTCAACGCTCAATTTTCGTCTTTCGCATTGCACAGTTGCACCTGTTCTGACCCTTAGCTTTTTCGACCTTAGCTTGACAATCCCTGACATTTTCTGAAAATTGAGGTTCTATGAAACACCGAAACTTGGATAAAAAAGGATGTTCAAGCCCTTTCAATTCCGCTTATTAGGCAAACTTGATATATGAGAAGAAAAATGTGTACTAATGAGTTGCTTGGTTGCTCCTGACGGTAATTGTTTCGTCTGTACCTCTTGTTACCGTAAATACTGATGTTGCGCGGTAGGTACCGCTGGCTACAGTTGTAGTATACGTTTTCGCCAAATAGCTTCCATAGACATCATCATCAATCTGGCTTGTTCCATTGATGCTGACACGTGTCCAAGCCGACCCAGTCCACCGCTCTAAATAGGTGGAAGCGGAAATATGTGTTGTTCCAGTATAACCAATACATGAGATACTAACTGTAGCTGTGCCAGCCGCATTGATGGAGAGTATTACATCTACCTTTCTTGTGTTCACATAATCCTCAATAATCTCTTCTTGGACCGGAAGCTCTTCCTCCGCATAAGTTATGCAAGTAATGTTAATGACCAGGATAAGCGCGAGAATGATTGCTGTGACTTTTTTCATAAATGTCATCCTTTCATATTATTGCTATCGAAATAGCTCTATCTTTTAACAGTCAGAAAAGATATGAAAGGTGACAAGAAAAACAATTCGGCAGTGCTTTTTTCTGCCGAATTGTTTTTCAAGAAATTATGGCACCTCTATTTGTACCATACCGGAAAGGACGGCTTCAAATTCCTGGTCGGAGAGGTTTACCGCTTCAATATCAAAGAAATAATTATGGTCAGTCCAGATATACGTTTCTTCTTCAATTCCCTGCTCAATCGTTTTGCGAAGGATACGGACTTCATATCCTTGCATGATCTTGGTTTCAACTTCCATGCTTTCGGAATCAATTGTCAATACACTTCCTATGCCGGATGGGAAATCAAAGCTTTCCTCCGTTTGCCAAAGAACGTGTTGGGCAAACACAAATAAGTATCCATCCTCATTCATGTAAGCCCGCTCTCCCTTGAGGGAAACATACGTTTCACTGAACAGGGTATACTGCGGCGGCACCCAGCTCGGCGCGTAATAGATTTCTACCTCACGCGGGGCCCTTGCGTAATCCTCTTCAGTAAACGAAAAGCTGTAGAAAACGCCGTTGTCACGCATGAAAAAACGGATCAGCCCTTCCCGCAAAGCCGGGATTGCAGCGACGGCCGTAGTTGCCAGGAGCATGATCAGAATGGCGGCAATCAAGATGCGTTTTGCCGCTGTATTGACATATTTCCAGGTCTTGCGCTGGGTCTTTTTCGTAAGTCGTCCCACGGCCTTCCGATAATCTTCTGAAAACTCCACCGGTTCTTTATCCGCCTCTATTGTGCTTTGCTGGCGGAAAAGGACGGCATCCGTCAAGGCCTGTTCAAACACAGTTTTCTTGTTTTCAGCCATTGCCGATCCCCTCCTTCCTGCAAAGCTCCGCAAGAAGCTTCCTGCCGCGAGATAATCGCTGCCGGATCGTTGCGGATCGTTCTCCAAACAGTTTTGCAATCTCCTTCACGCTTTGCTCGAAGACATAATAATGCAGCAAGACGTCCTGATAGTCTTCGCTTAGCTGACGGATCGCATTCAGCAGCCGTTCATAATCATTGCTGTTCTGAATTGCCTCGAAGGTCGGGTCAGGGCTTGGAGAGACTTCAATCACTTCTGTCAGTTCTGTTGTTTCTATCCGTTGTTCTGATTTTTTGATCCTTAACGCGGCATATTTTGCACAGTTCAAAAGGTAAGCGCGGGCAGCGTCTTCCTCTGTAGGGACCTTATTGAAACTGACGGCAACGCCGTAAAGAGCATTTTGTACTGCGTCCTCTGCGAGTTGATGATCATACAGTACGCTTCGAGCGATCCGAAACATATCTGCTTGATAACACTCTACCAATTCAGTATACCGCAGAAGCTCCTTTTTGTCATTGATCATAGCAGCATAAGCAATCAACCGAGCCACGCCCCCTTATTTATATCGTTTGTATTATCGCATATTTAATATAATATGTCAATCATAAGCCCAAATATTTTTCTATTTCACCTGACCATATTCAATGCTATATATAGTCAGAAAAAAGAGGAAGTGTGACAGGCTTGTATGTTTTAATTGTTAAATTATTATGAATGTGTTTTTTTGTCACGCTCATTGTCTCTATGGACTGATAGTAGGCAGAAGGGCATCCAAGAAAGGGGGGATAATGATTGGAAAAACGCCGTTCCAAAAAGCGCTGATCCAAGCAGTTCTGGAGCGGAATCAGCATTATAGGGACTCAGCAACGGACACGCAAGCTGCAGAACCATGCTGTTGTCTTTGGATCAATTGGAGTGAGGGCTCTGTTTCTATGACTGAAAAGTCCGGCTTCATAAAACATATATTTGCTTCAGCCGAGCAACGCGATGCAGCAATAAGAAGATTGAGAACGAATCATATTATAATACTCCCATAAATATATATAGCTTTGACCTCAGCTCTTCTGTCAAAGCTATATACAAAAGCTCAATTCCCTTCATCTACATATAATTTAAATCAAAGAAAGGATACGCCAATGAAAAAGTTTATAAGAACTATCACAATTTTCCTCGTGATGACTTTGTTACTCTCGTACAATATTCTTTATGTATTTGCTACAGAGGATAAAATAATGTTATCCATTGACGAAATTAAAGCAGCTATTGCGCCGCTTGTTGAAGCAGAGGAAGAATACTATGTCGTCCACGATATTTCCGTTGATTCTGTTGCACCGGAATTACAGGAAGACGGAACACTAAGAACAACATGCAGCATTCGTCTATCTATGAGTTTGCGTGCAACAACCATTGATGAATTGCCTTATATTGCTGGAATGCTTGAAGTTGTTGGAGTTAGCAGTCTTGAAAAATGTACTCCTTCCGAGTTGATTGCATGTGGGTTTATTAATCGGCTGCAAGAAGACACTGCAATAACTGCCAATAGCAGTATCTACAAAACCAACACAGACTATTCTATAGCAAAATACATTGCCGACGCTACAGTTGAAATGGCATCTCCTTATGCTTCATACATTGGAGAAATATCTGACTTTTCATTTGATATTGTAATTGACTCTGATTCCAATCATGAAATAATTAACATTTTTGGGTTAAGTGATGTTACAACTAACGGAGTCCAAGAAGTCTTTCCGCTGTGCAATTACTTCCCGCCTGAAAAAGCTGTTTTGAAGGAACAAGGCCGTCGTGATTTACTTTCAAAAATTGATTCTATGCAGAATGAAAGTGCAATGGGGAGCAATTCGCTTGAGCCCTCTTTCAACAGAAATGCTGCGCGTAATTATGCCTTTGTATATTCTTCTGAGGCGAGTACCAGTCAAACTTGTCCTCATGGGCACACTCGCATCAACTTGTCGAAATATAATTCTGCTTATACTTACTACTGTCATAATGACTGCGCAAATTTCGTTTCGCAGTGTATTTATGCCGGTGGAATACCCACTGACACTAATTGGAGTCCAGGATGTACCGCATGGACTTATGTCCCTTCTTTGTATCATTATTTCTATGAACTAAAAGGTTATTGGATTACGTCATCATATTCTACATGTACTGCTGGAGGGATTATTATTAATCAAAACAGCTCCGGGGCAATGTATCATGTAAATCTTTGCGTGTATAATGATTCTGTAACACATAAATATGCTGCTCATAATGCAGACCATAACAACAAAGTTTTTACATCTACTTATTGGGGGAGCGAAACAGTTCTATATTATGAATTCGGGTTTTAGGAAAACCGTCAAGTAAGTTTATAGGAGGTGCGCAAAGGTGAAGCATACAAGTATTGGAAAAACACTTTTCGCTGTTGCGCTAGCCACGCTTCTCTTCCTGACCGGCTGTATGCAGCGTGGCAACGTGGGCGAAAGTTCTCAAACGGAGCCTGAAAACCAGTCCGGAAGCGCTCCGACCAGTGATTCAATCAGCGAAACGACAACGGTGTGCGCAGAACCGGCGGAACAAACAGACTTCTCCATACCAACGGAATCAAGCGCTGCCCCAGAACCCCGAGAACGGGATTTTTCCACGCTTGAAAACACCATTCCCTTGCTGATCAGCGTCAAAGAAGACGATTTGATCCGTATGTATTACCTGACCTGGTCCCTGCGCGACGGAGCGCTGTCCGACGCAGAAGAATGGCTCGCCGTTTCGGATGACGGCTCTCTGCTTGTGGGCGCCCCTTTGTTCTGGAACGGCTCCGGTCGTGTCGTCACCCATACGGAACCTGTTGCCGCAGCGCCTGGAATCGTGCCGGAAAAATTCGGAAGCTATGGTTTGCAGATGTTTGGTTCAACGTCTTATATGCATGATAGCGATGCAGATCAGTGGTATTTTCAGCATACCGCCGCAGACAGCACCGTATCACGGATCGAATGCCCGAAGCTGTCCGTCCCGGAAGCGTATGCCCAGCCAAAGCTTTTGTCGCTGGAACCTCATCTGGCGGATCTACAGGGGGACGAAATGACTCTGGTCTATATGGTCTATGACGGGGCCTCCATGGAGGGCGATCTGTATTATGTGACTTACAATATTCACGACGAGACTTCCGCTGTATGGGGCACGGCGCACGTACCACAAAAATATGCGGTAGATACCTACACGTTCTGGAATTTTTGCCGCGTTGGGAATTCCGTCTATATGGCTGCGTTTGACACAGTTCTCGTTCTCGACCTGGACACCGGCGCCCTTCACACGATGGAAATCCTTGATACATTTCGTGCAGACCATCCAGACTACGCCGCCTCTTTGGGAAAAGAAACGTGGGAGATCGAGATTTGCGGAAATTGGAATGGATTGCTTGTCGTCAATTACAGCTTTACCGATCAGGACGGAACCGACCACACTCTGTTTCTTGCCCTGGATGAATCTCATATTGCAGGAATCTTAGAGTATAAGTGGGGAGATATTTCTCTTTACGACTGCGACATGAACCTGTTCCATCACGATGACAGTTTTGCCGGAAAAGTCGCGTTCAAAGGTCTCAACTTTCCTCATCAGTGAACACTGACCGGAGGCGTTATTGTTCAAAAAAACGGTGCAGTTCCCGAGCAGGGGGCTGCACCGTTCTGATAAGGAAGCATCCTTGTTCGCCGCTTCTACGGCGTCGGGTCCGTGTCCTCCGGGGGCTCCGGCTGCGGGGCTTCGGGGGCGGGCTGCTCCTGCGGGGCTTCTGGGGCGGGCTGCTCGGCCTGCACCTGGGGGCGCAGGAGCTCCAGGGCTGCCGTGACGCACCAGAGGGCGACGCCCAGCAGGATCAGGACCTCGGAGAGGCCGGACTTCTGCCCCAGGAGGTAGTCCACCAGCGTCATGCAGGCAAAGACCCCGGCGGCCAGGCCGAAGAGGACGCCGCTGCGCCGATGACCGGCCTTCAGGGGGAAGCCCGTCAGCAGCATGGTCTCCATCATGCAGCAGACCCAGGCCAGCAGCGGCGGGGCGATGTGGATGACCATGGGGTCATGGCTCCACTCCCGGAAGCGCAGCACCAGGGAGACGCCGGTAAACAGGGCCAGGAGCAGCCGGAACCAGAACAGCGCGGGGCCGCGCTTCACGGCCAAGGCAGTCCAGAGCATTGCCAGAGCGGTGAGAAGGCCACCAAGGTATGTCCACCGCCAGGCCTTCTCCAGCAGAGCCGGAGCTTCCAGCAGGGGGAGAGCGCAGCCGCAGAACAGGAGCACAGTGGCGGCCAGCCGCAGGAAGAGCCAGACGGCGCCGCCCGAGAAGCAGTCCTCGGTCCCCGGCAGGCGGTTGAGCCGCAGGGAGGCGAGGGTCAGCATCAGAAAGACGGCAGCCGAGAGCAGGACCGTGACGGTGAGGGCCCTGCTGCCGGGAGGCAGCAGGCCGTTTTCGTCAAAGGCGGTCCGCAGGTGATTGATGCGCACCGCGGCCAGCAGCAGGGCTGAGCCCAGGGCCAGGGGGCGGAGGAGCTTTGCGGTCTGAGATTGTCCCATGTCGATCCCTCCACGAAAAAGGTCGTTTTCCGTATTATAGCACCGGCAGGCGGGCCTGTCAATTCTCAATTGTCAACTCTGCCTCCGTCTGCGCTCCGGCGCAGATCTCAAACTGAAGCAGGGGCCGCTCCTTCCGGACCGCTGTGTAGACGCCCGCGGGCAGGCCCCGGAACTCCAGGACCCGGACCCAGCTCCGGCCCCGGTCCGGCTTTGCGCTGTCGGGAACGTAGAAATCCCGGCTCCAGCGCCTGCCATAGCGGTCATAAAGCTCCAGACTGTAGTAGCCGGGCTCCGGCAGCACCACCGTCAGCGCCGCCGCGCCGGGGGTGAAGCGCTCGAAATGCAGCAGCTCCCCGTCGGTCCAGAGCTGCCCGCTCACCCGGTCCAGGGCAGCGTTTTCCAGCAGCCGGAAGCCGCCGAGCTCCTGTCCGTCCTGCCAAAGGGTGTAGAGGCCGGGAGCCAGCGGGCCCATTACCCCGTCCCCATCCCGGTCCACCTCCAGCTCCGCCAGGGGACAGCCCGCCTTGTCGCAGAGATAGGTCCGCCCCAGCAGGGGCAGCTCCCCCACCCGCAGGGCCACCATGAAGGGGCCCGCCGCGGTGCTCTCCGGGGCCAGGGCTTCCATTGCCTCGGGCTCCCGAACCGTCTCAAGGACCTGGACCGCCGCTGTCGTCTCGGTCCGGGCGGCCTCCGGCGGTCTGGCGTTTGCAAAGACCGTGGCAGACAGCACCAGAGCCCCGAGCAACGCCCCCGCCCAGGTCAAACGGGTGGAATAGCTGTTCATACGCCCGCTCCTTTCCCCGGAGGACGGCCCCATGCCGGACCCTCCGGGCTGCTTTTGTCTCATTATAGCCTCCCGGCGGGAAGGATGCTGTCGAGACAGGGCGGGCGGAGAAGATTTTAGAGCTCTCCCGTTGCCAAGCGGCAGGTTTCGTGTTATAATGTCCCTGCTATGGAAATGTCCCTGATTTGGAGAGGAGGCGCGGCGCGTGAAGCATCGAAGAAAGCTGTTTCGATACCGGGACCCCTACGACCTGGCCGGGAGCGAGGCCCTGTTTCTGAAGGCGGTGCAGGAGAACTGCGCCTTCGCCTATGCCCACTGCCCCGGCTACCGGGCCATTCTGGATGACGCGGGCTTTGCCCCGGAGCGGCTGCGGACTATGGAAGACCTGGCGGAGCTGCCCTTCCTGCCCACGGCTCTGTTCAAGCGGCGGCGGCTCTTCTCCCTGCCCCGGTGGCGGCTGCCCCTGGTCGTGACCTCCTCGGGCACCAGCGGCAGGGCCAGCGAGATCGGCTTTTCCGTGGGGGACCTGTGGGCGGGGCTGAAAATGGTCCTGCACATCTGCAGGCTGCGGAAGCTCCTCTCCCTCAGGCCCTGTCATTACGTGGTTTTCGGGTATCAGCCCAACCGGCACAACCGCACCGGCGTCTCCCGCACGGCCTTCGGCGTCACCCTCTTCGCCCCGGCTCTCAGCCGGACCTACGCCCTGCGGTGGCATGACGGCAAGTACGCGCTGGACCTGGAGGCGGTGCAGGCGGCCATCGTGAAACACAGCCGCTCCCGCTTTCCCCTGCGCTTCATGGGCTTCCCGGCCTACGCCTGGTTTTTGATGAAGCGGATGGACGAGCAGGGCGTCCGGGTGCAGCTCCCCAAGGGCTCGAAGCTCATGCTGGGGGGCGGCTGGAAGCAGTTCTACGCGGAGCAGGTGGACAAAAGCGAGTTCTACGCCCTGGCAAAGAAGGTCCTGGGGCTGGAGGACAAGGCAATCATCGAGTTTTACGGGGCTGTGGAGCACCCCATCTTCTACAACGACTGCGAGCGGCATCACTTCCACGTCCCCATCTACAGCCGGGTCCTGATCCGGGACCCGGAGACCCTGCGGCCCGTGCCCAACGGGACCCCGGGGCTGGTCGATCTGATCACTCCCATGGACGTGGGGACCCCGCTGCTGTCCGTCATGACCGACGATCTGGGCGTCCTCCACGACGCGGAGGAATGCGGCTGCGGGCTGAAGTCCCCCTGGCTGGAGATCCTGGGCCGGGTGGGCCTGCAGGACATCAAGACCTGCGCCGCCGGGGCCTCTGAGATTTTGAACAAGGTGGAGGTGACGCTGTGATCCTCGCAAACGGTATCCAATATGAGATCTCCATGCAGGACGAGCTTCTGCGCGGACTGGAGGCGCGGCTCAACGCCACCCTGGCGGGGCCGCCGCTGGAGACAGAGACCGTCGTGGCCGCCATCGACGCCCTGGGCCGCCGGGTGGAGGCCGGGGAATTTGACGCACAGATCGCCGCCCTGCAGCTCGACGGGACGGAGCAGTACAAGGAGCTGGCGGTCCGCCTGCTGCGGCGAGACCATCTGGAATTCAAGCTCCGCATGGAGCTGGGAGCGAACTTTCGCCGGGACTGCGTCACCGAGCCTCCCGCCGGTCTGCCGCCCCTGCGGGTCCTGGCCCGGCCTCTTGGGGTCCTGCTGCACATCGCCGCCGGGAACGCCGACGGCCTGCCCGCCTTCTCCGTGGCGGAGGGCCTTGCGACGGGCAACATCAACATCCTCAAGCTGCCCCAGGCGGACAACGGCCTCTCCATGACCATCATCCGGGCGCTTCTGGAGATCGAGCCCAGGCTGGCGGACTTCCTCTACGTCTTCGACACCCCCTCCTCCGACGTGGCGGCCATTCAGCGGATGGCCGAGCTCTCCGACGGCATCGTGGTCTGGGGCGGCGAGGCGGCGGTGGCCGCGGTGCGGCGCTTCGCCCATCCGGGGACCCGGCTCATCGAGTGGGGCCACCGGCTCAGCTTCGCCTATCTGGCCGGGAAAAGGCCCGAGGCGGAGCTGGCAGAGCTGGCAAAGCACATCGTCGTCACCCGGCAGCTTCTGTGCTCCTCCTGCCAGGTCATCTATCTGGACACGGCGCGGCAGGAGGACCTGGGGGCCTTCTGCGAGCGCTTCTGGCCTCTGCTGCAGGCGGCAGCCGAGGCCCACCGGCCCCGGACCCTCGGCGCGGCGGCGGAGCTGACGCTGCGGAGCTATACGGACCGTCTGGAAGCGATCTTGGACGGCGGGGCCGCAAAGCCCTGGACCTCGCCTCTCTGTTCCCTGCTTCCGAAGCAAGACAGCGAGCTGGAGCTCTCCCCCATGCTGGGCAAGGTGCTGGTGAAGCGCCTGCCCCGGGCGGAGCTGCTGCCTGCGCTGCGGCGGGCCAAGCCCTATCTCCAGACCGCCGGCCTGGGCTGCCCGCCGGAGGAGCGGGAGGCCCTGACGGAGCTGCTGGTCCGGGCGGGCGTCACCCGGATCACCTATCCGGGCTCCATGTCCGAGAGCATCCCCGGGGAGGCCCACGACGGCTCCTATCCCTTGCAGCGCTATCTGCGAATGGTGGACGTGGAGCTGCGGGAAGCATGAGCTGGGAAGCCCGCAGTCCCGCGACCTGCCCGCCGTCAGTCCGGCACATCCGAAAGAAAGGGGGCCTCGCCCATGAAGCCCTATGAATACTACAACTATCCCAAAAAGAACAAACGCTTCTGGTGGCTGCCCCTGGCGCTGGTGCTGGCGCTGGTGGTCGTGACCTATATCGCCCGCTCCTGCGGCGCCGACGCGCCGGAGGAGACCTGGTCCACCGGCCCCTCCCAGGTCCAGCTCGGCCCCGTGGAGCAGGACTGGCACACGGTCCTGGTCGGCGGCAGGCTCTACAACGTGCTGGACCGGGAATACCAGGGGGACTATGAACTGCGGCGGGTGTATTTCGTCTATGAACCATGGACAGACAACATGGACGGCGAGATTTTGATCCCGGTGGACCGGGCCGCCGCCGTGCCGGAGGACTTTCCCCGACAGGCGGTGCTGGACCGGGCGGAATACGAGGCCTTCTGCCGGGCCTGGGGACTGACCCCGGCCTTCCCGGCCCACGCGGGGCGCTTTGCCCTGGTGGCCCGGGGGACGGAGGGCTCCGCCTTGCAGGAAATTCGGGTGGGCGGTCTCAGCGTCAGCGGGAGCACCGCGACCCTGATGCTGCTGGAGCGCTTTGCTCCCGCGTCGGCGGACGCGGACGGCTTTGTCCTGGTCCTGCCCGTGCCGGAAAGCGTCACGGAGCTGAAGGTGGAGCCCCTCTACACCCAGGCGGAGATAGACGGCTTCAAACAATAAGGAGGAACGACCATGTGGATCCCGGAGACTGTTCACAAACTGTATCTGCCCTATCCGGAGCGGGAGGACCGCCTGGTGCGGGTGCTGGTTCCCGCCCACGAGGCGGGTGAGACCTTTCCCGTCGTCTACATGACCGACGGGCAGAACCTTTTCGACGAGGAGAGCTCCGGCTTCGGCTGCTGGCATACGCCGGAGCTCCTTCGGGCGCTGCGGGCCGAAACAGGACGGAGCGCCGTGATCGTGGGCATTCACAACGAGGACCCCTGGCGGCCCGGTGAGCTGACTCCTGCCTCCATCGGGCCTCTAACGGTGCCCGAGGAGCAGCGGAACGGCATGACACCCAGCGGCGAGGTCTTTGACGACTTCCTGGTCCACACGGTAATGCCCGCCGTGGAGGCCCGCTTCCCCGTGAAGCCGGGCCGGGAGAACCGCGCCTTCTGCGGCAGCTCCTGCGGCGGTATGATGGCCTTCTTCACCGCCCTCAGCCACCCCGAGCTCTACTGCGCGGCGGGCGTTTTCTCCCCGGCCTTCCTGCTTTTCAGGCCGGAGGATCTGGCCCGGTGGATCCGGGAACACCGGAGCAAGGAGCCGCCCTTCCTCTATCTCTACACCGGGGCCGGGGAGGAGCTGGAGCAGCAGATCTGTGACAGCACGCTTCTTGCCGCCGAGGTCCTGCGCCGGGTCTGGCCCCCCGAAGCCTTGCAGGAGCTGGTCCTGCCGGAGCAGCGCCACCACGAGACCGCCTGGGAGCCCCGCTTCCGGGACTTCCTGGCCCTGTTCCTGGCTCAGAAATAAACGCATAGAAAAAACGCCGCGTCTGACGAAGTGATATGCTCCCTCTATGAGAGACAGTGAAAAAAGAAAACACTGTCATCATAGGGGGAGCATTGTCATGTCACGAAGAACAAAAGCAACTATTGAAGAAAAGATACGGGTAGTTATAGCTTGTATCGAAGGGAGGATCGGTTATTCGGAAGCGGCAAGAAAGATGTGCGTAGATATTGAAACAGTACGAGATTGGATTTCACGATATGAAGCCGAGGGAAGCCTTGGCCTCGTACCGAGTGAGAAAAACCGTTCTTATAGCGAAGACCTGAAAAGGCAGGCAGTGAATGAATACCTGGCTGGTAGCGTGAGCCTCCTGGAAGTCTGTAAAAGGTATAAAATACGCTCAAAAAAGATACTCCAAGATTGGATTAAGGTGTATAATAGCGGCAGAAACTTCAAACACAAAATGAGTGGAGGCAGCCGCATGAAAAACACCAGGAATACGACCCAGGAAGAACGGGTCCAAATTGCAAAGGAATGTATCGAGAACGGAAGCAACTACGGAGAAATCGCCATCAAGTACCAGGTGAGCTACCAAAACGTCTATACGTGGGTCAAGAAGTATCGGGAGCTGGGCGAGGCTGGGCTGGAGGATCGCCGCGGCCAGCGGACGGCGCAGCAGGAACCTCGGACCGAGGAAGAGCGGTTGCGGATTGAGAATGCCCAGCTAAAGCACGAACTGTATCTGGCAAGAATGGAGCGTGACCTGTTAAAAAAATTAGAGGAGATAGAGAGGAGAGAGGCCTATCGCAAGTAAGACAGGCACACCTGTATGAGGCGGTCAAGGAATCTGACTATCCGGTAGAGCAGGCCTGCGCCATATTGCACATTTCCAGATCTGCCTATTACAAGTGGAACAGCGGAGAGTTGTCGCCTCGGCAGAAAGAGAACGAAGAGATTGCTGGCAAGCTGGAACAGATGCACATGGATGAGCCGGAGAAAGGCTACCGGCGGCTTCGGGACGATCTGGAGGTCTACCACGGGATTCCCGTCAATGACAAACGTGTGCTTCGCATCTGCCGGAAGCGCGGAATTAAATCCACGATTAAGTACGCCAACAATGGCTGTACACGTCAAGCCAAAAATCCGCAGTACATAGCCGAGAACCTTCTGAACCGTAACTTCCACGCTGAGAAGCCCAACGAGAAGTGGCTGACGGATGTGACAGAATTCAAGTGGTATGAAGGGATTGAAGTCCACAAGGTTTATCTCAGTGCCATCCTCGATCTGTATGACCGCCGGATTGTTGCCTATGTGATCCGGGACCGGAACGACAATCCGCTGGTCTTTGATACATTTGACCAAGCGGCAGCGGCCAATCCCGGTGCAACGCCCTTGTTTCACAGCGACAGAGGGTTCCAGTACACCAACCGTGTCTTCCACCAAAAGTTGGTGGATGCCGGGATGATCCAGAGCATGTCCCGGGTCGGCAAGTGTATTGACAACGGCCCAATGGAGGGCTTCTGGGGCATTCTCAAGCGGGAGCGCTACTACGGCAAACGATTCACAGACCGTGAAAGTCTGGTCAGGATGATTGAAAACTACATTGTTTTCTACAACCACCAGCGCTTGCAACGGAACCTCGGTGTTCTGACGCCGATGCAGAAGCACGAGCAATACAAAGCGGCATAAAAAACCGCAAATTTCGGTTGAAGGCCGAAGCATTCAACCGAAATCTGCGGTTGCCACAGCGCCGCTGCGCTGTGAACTTTTCGTTAATTATTTCACTGTCCTCTTGACGGGATGCGGTTCAGAAGTTCAGACGCGGCGTTTTTTTCTATGCGAGGGCAGCGCTCAGCGCTTGTTCTTTTTCAGCAGGCTCAGAATCAAAGCGCCGACCACGGAGCCCACCAGCAGGGACACGATGTACATCAGCGGCTCGCCCACGGTGGGGAAGACGAAGACGCCGCCGTGAGGCGCACGCAGGGTGCAGCCGAAGGCCATGGACAGACCGCCGGCCACAGCGGAGCCAACCATGCAGGAGGGGATGACGCGGATGGGGTCCGCCGCCGCGTAGGGGATGGCGCCCTCGGAGATGAAGCAGAGGCCCATGATGTAGTTCACGAAGCCGTTGTTCCGCTCCTCCACGGTCCACTTCTTGGGGAAGAAGGTGGTGGACAGGGCGATGACGATGGGAGGCACCATGCCGCCGACCATGACGGCCGCCATGATCATGAAGCCGGTGGGATCTTCATTGTTGG
Source organism: Oscillospiraceae bacterium (assembly GCA_017429325.1). Lineage (GTDB taxonomy): Bacteria > Bacillota > Clostridia > Oscillospirales > Oscillospiraceae > JAFRPC01. The sequence continues at coordinate 25,078 of JAFRPC010000040.1, forward strand.
CGGTAGACAGCGCGCCGGTACCGAAGAGGTAAGCCGCCTTGTTGATGGGACCGCCCATATCCACGGACATCATGCCGCCCAGGACGAGGCCCAGCACGATCTTGGAGGCGCCGCCCATGGAGTTCAGCAGATCGGCGATCCAGGTGTTGAGGGCGCCCATGATCGGGTTGATCAGCAGCATGAACAGGCCGACCAGCAGGGAACCGAAGAGAGGATACACCAGCATGGGACGGATGCCGTCCATGGCCTTGGGCATCCATGTGGTGGCCTTCTTCAGCAGCAGGACCACATAGCCTGCCACGAAGCCGGCCAGCAGAGCCGCCAGGAAGCCGCCGGAGACGGACATGCTGCTCATGGCCGCGGAAGCGCCGTCGGGATCACCCTTCTGGATAAGCTCTACAAGCGCTTTGATCGCTTTGAAGGAGAGACCGGAGGAGGCCAGGGCGCCGCCGACGAAGCCGGGGGCGAGGCCCGGACGGTCCGCGATGGACATGGCGATGAAGCCGGCCAGCACGGGCAGCATAAAGCCGAAGGCAGCCTCGCCGATCTTCTTGAGGACGGCCGCCAGGAAGGTGTTGGTGCCGAAGGTGCCGGGGTTGATGGCGTAGTTGTCGAAGAGGAAGGCCAGGGCAATCAGAATGCCGCCGCCCACCACGAAGGGAAGCATGTGGGAAACGCCATTCATCAGGTGCTTATAGATGGAGCTGCCGAAGCTCTGATTGCCCAGGGAGCCCTCGGGGGCGCTGCCGCCGCTCTTGGAATGGTAGATGGGGGCCTTGCCCTCGGTGACGCGCTTGATCAGCTCCTCGGGCTTGTGGATGCCGTCGGCCACACGGGTGACGACCACGGGCTTGCCGTCGAAGCGGTCCATCTCCACGTTCTTGTCCGCGGCGATGACGATGCCCTCACAGGCGGCGATCTCCTCCTTGGTCAGGACGTTCTTGGCGCCGTCGGAGCCGTTGGTCTCGACCTTGATGGGAATGCCCAGGGTCAGGCCGGCCTTCTGCAGATTCTCTGCGGCCATGTAGGTGTGGGCGATGCCGGTGGGGCAGGCGGTAACGGCCAGGACCTTGTAGCCGTTGCCGCCGATCTTCTCCTCGGTGAAGCTCTTGTTGCCGAAGTTGGCCTGCTCGGCCTGGTCGATGAGGGCCAGCAGCTCCTCCTCGGAGCCCGCCTTGCGCAGCTTCTCCACAAAGCCCTCGTCGGCCAGCAGGGTCATCATCCGGGCCAGGATGTCCACGTGCAGGCTGCCGTTCATGGGGGCCGCGATCATGACGAAGAGGTCGGACTTGTCGTCGTCGTCCTCGTTGTAGAGCAGCGGCTCAGCGGTGCGGACCAGGGCCAGGCTGGGCCGGGTGACGACATCCGTCTTGGCGTGGGGGACTACGATGCCGTTCCCGACGTAGGTGGAAAATTCCTCCTCCCGAGCGTAGATGGCCTTCTTGTAGGCGGCCTTGTCGGTGATGTTGCCGTGCGTGACCTGGAGGTCTACCAGCTTGTCGATGACCTGAGCCTTGTTGGCAGCTTTCACGTTGACAGCCGTCGCCTGACGGGAAAACAGTTCAATCAGTCTCATAGGTTCTCTCCTTTACGAATTATTTTCACGCATCCGTTCGCAGAGGGCTGCGGACGGAAAAATGAACGGATCAAAGGGTTGCCAGCAATTGTTCGATCAGGGGCTTCTCGGCCAGGCCCAGGGAGAAGGCTGTGGCGGAGCCGGTGGCGGTGCCCAGCTTGAGAGCATAGCCGTAGTCGCCGGTCTGGAGCCAGCCCGCCAGGAAACCGGCCACCATAGAGTCGCCGGCGCCTACGGAGTTCAGCACCTTGCCCTTGGGACAGCCGATGCGGTGGGTCCCGCCCTTCTCGTCCAGCAGCAGGGCGCCGTCTCCGGCCATAGAGATCAGGATGTTCCGACCGCCCATCTCCTGGAGCTTTCTGGCGCAGTCCACAATTTCTTCGTCGGTCTTCAGCACCTTGCCGAAGATCTCCCCCAGCTCGTGGTTGTTGGGCTTGATGAGGAAGGGGTGGTATTTGAGCACGTTCACCAGCAGGTCCTTAGTGGCGTCCACGGCGATGGGGATGCCCCTGCCGTCCAGCCGGGCCATAATGCGCTCGTAGGTGTCGCCGGGCAGGCACTTGGGGATGGAACCCGAGAGGACCAGCACGTCCCCGGGGCCGATGGCGTCCAGCTTTTGGTACAGGGTCTCCATGTCGGCCTCGGTGATGACCGGGCCGATGCCGTTGATCTCGGTCTCCTCGGCGGCCTTGACCTTGACGTTGATGCGGGTCATGCCCTCCTTCACATGGATCAGGTCGGTCTTCAGGCCCATCTGGTGCAGGCCCTTTTCAAAGCCCTCGCCGATGAAGCCCGCCACAAAGCCCAGGGCCACGGTGTCGAAGCCCAGGGTCCGCAGGACGTTGGACACATTGATGCCCTTGCCGCCGAACTGGAACTCCTCGCTCTCGTTGCGGTTGATCTCGCCGGGGCGAAGCTGCGGGAAGTGGACGACGTAGTCAATGGCGGGGTTGAAGGTCACGGTATAGAGCATAGTCGTTCCTCCTTAGTAGAAAATCGAACCCCGCCGGACTGCGCGGTGGGCTTGCTCGGCGGGGCGTGGGTCGCTGGGATCAGCTTTCCAGCTTTTCCAGGGTGCAGGTCTTGGCAATGGACTTGCGGATGGCGGCCCGGAGGGGCAGCACGGAGGAGGGGGAGACCGAGAGCTCGTCGATGCCGATGGCCAGGAAGGTCTCCAGCAGGCTCAGGTCCGCGCCTAACTCGCCGCAGATGCCGATCCAGATGCCCGCGGCGTGGGCCGCGTCGGCGGCGATCTTCAGAGCCCGCAGGACGGCGGGATGGTGCGGGTCAAAGAACTTGCCCAAATCGTTGGCCTGACGGTCGCAGGCCAGGGTGTACTGGGTCAGGTCGTTGGTGCCCACCGAGAAGAAGTCTACCTCTCTCGCCAGGGCGTCCGCCACAAAGATGGAGGCGGGGGTCTCGATCATGATGCCGACCTCGGTGTCGGGGTTGTAGGGGATACCCTCTTTGTCCAGCTCGGCCATGACCTTGGCGCAGGCCCGCTTGCACTCCTTGACCTCCCAGACGGAGGTGATCATCGGGAACATGATGGCGACCTTGCCGTAGGCGGAAGCCCGGTAGAGGGCCCGGAGCTGGGTGCGGAAGATCTCAGGGCGGTTCAGGCAGATGCGGATGGCCCGGACGCCTAAGGCGGGGTTCTCTTCCTTCTTCATGTCGAAGTAGGCCACCTGCTTGTCGGCGCCGATGTCCAGGGTGCGGATGACCACGCGCTTGCCCTTCAGACCCTCGGCCACGGCCTTGTAGGCCCGGAACTGGGTCTCCTCGTCGGGGAAGTCGCTGGCCTTGAGGTAGAGGAACTCGGAGCGGAACAGGCCGATGCCCTGGCCGTCGTTGCTGATGACCGCGGGCAGGTCGTCCGGAGAGCCGATGTTGCAATAGACCAGGATCTCGCGGCCGTCCAGGGTCACGTCCTCCTTGCCCTTCATGGTGTCCATGAGGATCTTCATTTCCTGCTGCTTCTTCAGCTTGGTCTCGAAGGCCGCCAGGGTGATCTCGTCGGGCTCCAGGGCTACCTTGCCGGTCTCACCGTCGATGTAGGCGGTGCGGCCCTCCATTTCCTTCTTAAGCGCTTCGCCTAAGCCGCAGATGGCGGGAATGCCCATGGTGCGGGCCAGAATGGCGGTGTGGGAGTTGCCGGAGCCGCCCTGGGTCATAAAGCCCAGGATCTTGGACTTGTCCAGCTGCAGGGTCTCGGAGGGGGCCAGGTCGTCGGCGGCAAGGACCACGGGGACCTCGGAGTCGATGCCGCCCTCCACGACGCCCATGAGGTTGTTAAGGATGCGGGCGGTCACGTCCTTGATGTCGGCGGCCCTGGCCCGCATATAGGCGTCCTCCATAGCTGCGAACATGGCGGAGAACTGCTCACCGGCCTGCTGCACGGCGTATTCCATGTTGCACTGCTCGGACTCAAGGGTGTCCATCATGCACTCCACAAAGTCCTCGTCCTCCACGAACATGGCGTGGGTCTCAAAGAGGACGGCGGCCTCGTCGCCGGCCTCCTCGCGGCACTTGTCCGCCAGCCGGTTGAGCTGCTCGATGGATTTCTCCTGGGCCTCGGTCAGGCGGGCCTTTTCGGCCTCCAGGTCGGTGACGGTCTGCTTGGTGACGGTGGCGTCGGAGCGGCGGAAGAAGTAGATGGGGCCGCTGGTGACGCCCTTGGAAACGCCTTTGCCTTGTAACAGAATCATGGTGATACCTCCTGTGTGATTGATAAAAAAGAGACAGGGGCGGTTCAAAGCACAGGGGACGGTTCTCTGTGCAGAGCACAGAGAACCGTCCCCTGTGCATCCCCTGTGCACGGTCTGTGCGCAGACGGCTTACAGGTTCTCTTCCAGGAACTTGCGGACTTCCTCGATGGCCTTGTCCTCGTCGGGACCTTCGGCACCAATGGTGATGGTGTGGCCGCTCTTGATGCCCATGCTCATGACCTTCATGAGCTGGGAAGCCTTGACGGTGTTGCCGTCCTTGGAGATGGTGACGACGGTGTCGCCGAAGCCCTTGCAGAGCTTGGCAAACATGCCGGCGGGCCGGGCATGGATGCCCAGCGGGTCCTTGATGGTATAGTCAAACTGCTTCATGTTCCGTTGGCTCCTTTTTTTGATAGATTTTGAACAAGTATAAATGAAATCGGTTTCATATACTGATTCATTTTCCTTATTATTTTACAATGTTTCCGGAGCAGTGTCTATATGGGAATCTATACAAGAAAACCGTGCACTATTTGTGCACATTCACAGTGTCATTGGGGGAATGGCCCAAAGAAACTGACAAATTGCCGAGTAAATCTGCTTTTTCTGCTTGCAATCCGGCTGGGTCTGTGGTATGATTTATAAATGAAAACGATTTCAAATCAACTACACGGAGGGATTGCAATGCCTGATATTCTGACCGTCGGCGAGCTTCTGATCGACCTGACACAGACCCATGTGGACGAGGGCTTCGTCCGTCATTTTGCCGCCAATCCCGGCGGTGCGCCCGCCAACGTGGCGGTGGCCGCAGCCAAGTTAGGGGCCTCTGCCGGCTTTGTGGGCAAGGTGGGCTGCGACACCTTCGGCGCGGACCTGCGGGCCGTGCTGGAGCGCTGGGGCGTGGAGACTGCCGGCCTGTACAGCACCGCCGAGGCGCTGACCACCCAGGCTGTCGTCAGCGTGGCACCCTCCGGCGAGCGCTCCTTCGCCTTCTACCGCTCCCCCGGCGCTGACACCCTCCTCACCGAGGAGGAGGTGGCCCGGGCTATGGGGCGCTGCCCCAAGATCGTCCACTTCGGCTCTGTGAGCCTCACGGCAGAGCCTGCCCGCTCCGCCACTCTGGCGGCGGCCCGGCTGGGCCGGGCGGGAGGCGCACTGGTGAGCTACGACCCCAACTACCGGGCGAACCTCTGGCCCGACCTGGAGACGGCCCTGACCTGGATGAAGAAGCCCCTGCCCATGACCGACATCCTCAAGATCTCCGACGAGGAGCTGCCCCTGCTGACGGACACCGACGAGCCCGAGCGCGGCAGCGCCCTGCTGGCGGAGCTGGGCATCCGCCTGATCCTCATCACCTTAGGCAGCAAGGGCGTCTTCTACCGCATGGGCGGCAGCACCGGGACCATCCCCGGCATCCGCGTCCAGGTGGCCGACACCAACGGCGCGGGGGACACCTTCCACGGCGCCCTGCTCTCCCGGCTGGTCCTGCGGGGCTCCGCGCCGCTGGCGGGGCTCGAGGCGCCGGAGCTGGAGGAGCTGCTGCGCTTTGCCAACCGGGCCGCCGCCCTGACCTGCACCCGCAGCGGGGCCATCCCCGCTATGCCCACCCTGGAGGAAGTCGAGGCCTTTGCGGGCTGAGTGCCCATAGAGAAAAGGAGGTACGCAATGGAATACACCGAATTCGTCTCCCGGCTCAACGCCCGTCTGGACGAGCTGCAGTGGCTCTACTGCGAGCTCTACGACAACGACAGGATGGCCTTCCGCTACTTTTTGGACATGCTGCGCCGGGCCTACGCGGACCGGAAGGAGGCCCTGCGGGCCCTGGACCGCGCCCGGCTGGAGACCCCCGACTGGTTCCGCTCCAACCGGATGCTGGGCATGATGCTCTACGTGGACAACTTCGCCGGAGATCTCCGGGGCGTCCGGGAGCGGCTGCCCTATCTGAAGGAGTGCGGCGTCAACTATCTCCATCTGATGCCCCTGCTGCGGACGGTCAAGGGCCGCTCCGACGGCGGCTACGCCGTGGCGGACTTCCGCCAGGTCCAGCCGGAGCTGGGCACCATGGAGGACCTGGAGGCCCTGTCCGACGCCTGTCACGAGGCGGGCATTTCCCTGGCCCTGGATTTCGTCATGAACCACACCAGCGAGGACCACGACTGGGCCAAGGCGGCCCGGGCAGGGGACCCGGTGGCCCGGGCCAGATACTTCTTCTACGACAACTGGGACATCCCCAACGAGTTTGAGAAGACCGTTCCCCAGGTCTTCCCCACCACGGCCCCCGGCAACTTTACCTATCTGGAGGACTGCGGCCAAATCGTCATGACCTCCTTCTATCCCTACCAGTGGGACCTGAACTACGCGAACCCCATGGTCTTCAACGACATGACCGAGAACCTTCTGTATTTGACCAACCGGGGCATGGACGTGATCCGGCTGGACGCCATTCCCTATATCTGGAAGGAGCTGGGCACCGATTGCCGGAATCTGCCCAAGGTCCACACTCTGTCCCGGATGCTGCGCCTGGCCTGCGAGATCGTCTGTCCCGGCGTCCTGCTGCTGGGCGAGGTGGTCATGGAGCCCGCCAAGGTGGCCCCCTACTTCGGCACCCGCGACAAACCTGAGTGCCACCTGCTCTACAATGTCACCACCATGTGCTCCACCTGGAGCTGTCTCGCCACCCGGGACGTGCGGCTGCTCCGGCGGCAGCTGGACCAGCTCAGCGCCCTGCCCCGGGAGTACTCCTTCCAGAACTACCTCCGCTGCCACGACGACATCGGCTGGGGCCTGGACTATCCCTGGCTGAAGCAGTTCTTCGTCGAGGAGGTAGCCCACAAGAAGTACCTCAACGACTGGTTCACGGGCAAGTGGCCCGGCAGCTGGTCCCGCGGGGAGCTCTACAACGACGACCCCACCCTGGGCGACGCCCGCCTCTGCGGCACCACGGCCTCCCTCTGCGGCATGGAGCTTGACCCGGAGCTGGGCTTCCGGGCTGACCGGATGCTTCACGCCTGGATGCTGACCCAGAGCGGCATCCCCGTCCTCTACAGCGGCGACGAGGTGGCCCAGTGCAACGACTACAGCTATCACGACGACCCCGACAAGCGGGAGGACAGCCGCTATCTCCACCGGGGGGCCTTCAACTGGACCCTGGCGGAGAACCGCCGCAGGCCCGACACCATGCAGGGCCGCATCTTCTCCGCCCTGCGGGAGCTGGAGACCATCCGGGCCCAGCAGCCCGTCTTCTCCGCGGACGCCCTCTTCTACGGCATCGACACCGGCTCCATCCACGTCTTGGGCGTCTGCCGCGAGCGGCTGGGGGACCGGCTCATCGCCCTGTTCAACTTCTCCGAGAACCCCCAGACCCTGCACCTGGAGGACCCCGCGCCGATGACGGACCTGATCACCGGCAAGCCGGTGGAGCTCTCAGCGCTGGAGCTGGAGCCCTACGGCTTCGTCTGGGCGCTCCATCACGGGGGATGACAAAGCAGGGCAGGTTTTTCCGTGGCGCACACTGTGCGCCGCTACACAACGATTTTGGTGAACGAGGAAGGGGGGCGCGGCTATGACCATGAAGGAGTTGGCGAAGCTGGCGGGGGTCTCCCCGGCGGCTGTCAGCCGCTATCTCAACGGCGGCCCCCTCAGCGAGGAGAAGCGGAGGATCATCCGCTCTGTCATCGAAAAGACCGGCTATCAGCCGGACCCCGCGGCTCAGATGCTCCGCACCCGCAGCACCGACATTGTGGGACTCATCGTCCCCAAGCTGGACTCCGATTCCGTCTCCCGCCTGGCGGCGGGGGCCTCGGAGGTGCTGGCGGAGGAGGGCTACGCCTGCCAGTTGGGCGTGGCGCAGGACGACCCGGAGAAGGAGCTCTCCTTCCTCCAGCTCTTCCAGGCCCGCTCCGCCGCCGGGGCCATCCTGATGGGAACGGTGCTGACCCCCGCGCTGGAGAGCTTTCTCCAGACCACCGCGATGCCCGTGGTGGTGGCAGGTCAGAAATTCAAGGGCGTCCCCTGCGTCTACCACGACGACTACGGCGCGGCCCTGGAGCTGACGCGCATTGTGCTGGCAAAGGGCCGCTGCAGGCCGGTCTACATCAGCGCACCGGCGCAGGACGCCGCTGCCGGGCAGGCCCGGCTTCGGGGCGTCCGGGCCGGGCTCACGGAGGCGGGCATGGACCCGAACCTTCCCGTGGAGTACAGCAATTTTGCGGTGGACGGAGGCCGCGCCGCTATGGAGCGGCTGCTGTCCCGGGTCCCGGACCTGGACGCCGTCCTCTGCGCCACGGACCGAATGGCCTTCGGCGCCATGGAGGTCCTGCGCCGGGCCGGAAAGCGGCTGCCCCAGGAGGTCAGCATCACCGGCATCGGCGACAACTGGGCCGGGGAGCACATCAAGCCCCATCTGACCACGGCCCGCTTCTACTACAAGACCTGCGGCGAGACCGCCGCCCGCCTGCTGGTGGAGCAGATGACCCGCGGCGAACGCGCCGACCCCGTCCAGCAGACCATGCTGAGCTATACCATCAAGCAGCGGGAGTCCGTTTGACACAATCGTAGGGGCCGATGCCCACATCGGCCCTCGCTGCGAACGGAGTCCGTGATAGGGCCGATGTGGGCATCGGCCCCTGCAAAGAAAGGAAGTGCCTCTATGAAAGAATGGTCAAGAGACGAACGCTATCGCGTTTTGCAGAGCCCCGACGAGATCCGGGAGCTCTATGACCGCGTGAAGCTGTCCCCCTATCGGCAGAGCTACCACATCCAGCCCATCACAGGCCTGTCCAGCGACCCCAACGGCTTTGCCCTGCACCGGGGCAAGTGGCACCTGTGCTATCAGTGGTGCCCCTGGGGCGCCGTCCACGGCCTCAAATACTGGTATCACGTCACCAGCCCCGACCTGCTCCACTGGACCAACGAGGGCATCGGTCTGGCCCCGGACCGGGACTACGACAACAAGGGCGCCCACTCCGGCAGCGCCATCTCCGTGGGCGACACCCTCTACTTTTACTACACCGGCAACCACCGGGACGAGAACTGGGTCCGCACCCCCTGGACCTGCGCCGCATTCCTCAACGCCGAGGGACGGCTGGAGAAGCTGCCGGAGCCCCTCTTCGGGCCCCGGGCGGACCACTCCGAGCACCAGCGGGACCCCAAGGTGGTGTGGAACGCCGAGAAGGGGAAGTACTACATCTTCATCGGCGCCCAGACCCTGGACAAGCGCGGCTGCGTGCTGATCTACGAGTCCGAGCAGCCCCTGGAGGGCTGGCGCTTCGCCGGAGAGCTGAAGGTCCCCGGCTACGAGGCCTTCGGCGGCATGTGGGAGTGCCCCTACATCACCCGCATCGGCGGGAAGGACCTGCTGATCTTCTCGCCCCAGTACACCACCCTGCCGGGCCGAGGCAACAGTACCAACCACAACGTCTACTTCATCGGCACGATGGATTACGATACCCTGACCTTCACCCCCGACGGTCCCTATCACTTCCTGGACTACGGCTTCGACTTCTACGCCGCCCAGGGCGCCGCCAACGTGGACGACCCGGAGAAGGGCATCCTCATCGCCTGGATCGGCCTGCCGGACAACCACTATCCCACCGAGGAGGAGGACTGGGAGGGCAGCATGAGCCTGCCCCGGGAGCTCCGCATCGTGGACGGGCGTCTGCTCCAGACCCCCGTCAAGGACGTGGAGGGCCTGCGCTGGGCGGAGAAGCCCGACGACGGCGTGCTGCCCGACGCCTGCGAGCTGGAGCTGGAGCTCCCCGCCGGGGACTTCGAGCTGGCCCTGTTCACCAGGGCCGACGGCAGCGGCGGCATGACCCTGCGCTATGACGCCGCCGCCAGGACCTGCACCGTGGACCGCCGCGGCCTGGCCAAGCGCTTCAATCAGAACGTCTTCGAGGTCTTGGAAGTGCCCTTGGAGCGGGAGCTGCGGAAGCTCCGCATCTTCATTGACCGCAGCTCCACGGAGTTCTTCTTCAACGACGGCGAGGCCACCTTCACCACCCACAGCTACCCCGAAGAGGACGAGCACCACTTCACCCACAGCCCCGCCAGGCTTCGGATGTGGGCCTTGAGCAAGTCCGTCACTGACGAGTTTGTCGTTTGAGCCGCAGGGACCGATGAGAGGAGAGGGAAATGAAAAAGGTATTCGCATCCGATTTTGACGGCACCATGTATTTCTATAAAGCCGACGTGAAGCTGCCGCCGGAGAATGTGGAGATGATCCGCCGCTATCAGGAAGCGGGGCACTTGTTCGGCCTGTGCACCGGTCGGCAGGTGGGCGGGCTGACGCCCTTCATCAACGGCCTGGTGGAGCCAGACTTCTACATCACCTCCACCGGCGCCAACATCGTGGACCGGGACCTGAAGCCCATCTTCAAGCGGGGCGTGGACCGGGCCGCGGCGGACGCCATTGTCCGGGAGATGAAGCCGAAGGGCTATCGCCTGACCCTGGACGTGGAGGGCGACATCTGCGTCTTTGCCAAGATGGACTACCCCGGCTTCTACTACGTCATCTCTGGGGTGGAGGACGCCCCTCCGGGCCTGATCCACCAGGTCAGCATCCACACAGAGAGCCCCGACGAGGCCGCCGCCGTCAGCGCCTGGGTCAACCAGCGCTTCGGCGATTCCGTCAACGCCTTCCAGAACGTGCAGGAGGTGGACATCGCCCCCCTGGGCTGCACCAAGGGCAAGGGCGTCCTGCTGCTGCGGGACTGGATGCGGGAGCACTACGGGGAGATCACCCTCTACGGCATCGGCGACTCCATCAACGACCTGCCCCTGATCGAGGCCGCCGACGTGAGCTACACCTTCCCCTACGCCCCGGAGCTCGTGCAGAACAAGGCCACAAAGGTGGTCCCCACCATCGTAGACGCCCTGCTGGACAGCATGGCCCACAATGAAGCGTAAATAGAATTGAGAATGCTGAGGGTCCCTTCATGATAAGCAAGGCATTACTGGACGCTCGACAGTATGAGGAACGAGCGGCGGCGGAGATCGGGCCGGGTCTCCGCCCTGGCCCAAAACGGCAACCGCCTCGGCCTGATGTGGGAGTGCCCCGACCTCTTCCGGCTGGACGGGACCGACGTGGTCCTGCTCAGCGCCCAGGACATGCTGCCCAAGGGCTTTGAGTACCACAACGGCAACGGCACCGTGGTCCTCCTGGGCCGCTTCGACCCGGAGACCGGCGTCTTCACCGAGGAGAGCGACCACGCCCTGGACTACGGCATCGACTTCTATGCCCCCGAGACCCTCCGCAGCCCCGACGGGCGGCGCATCATGATCGGCTGGCTCCAGAACTGGGACACCTGCAACCAGCACTTCCGGAACTACCCCTGGTTCGGCCAGATGAGCCTGCCCCGGGAGCTTTCGGTGCGAAACGGCGTCCTGTACCAGCGCCCCCTCCGGGAGCTGGAGGCCCTGCGGGGCGAGGCGCTGGTCTTCCAGGACCTGCCGCTGGAAAACGGCGAGCTGCGCCTGCCGGGCCTCTCCGGCAGGATGCTGGAGCTGGAGCTGGAGCTCAAACCAAAGGGGGAGCTCTATCAGCGCTTTGCTCTCCGCTTCGCCCAGGACGAGACCTTCCACACCACGGTCAGCTTCCGGCCCCATGAGTCCGTGCTGAAGCTGGACCGCAAGTTCTCCGGCTCCCGCCGGGCCATCATCCACCAGCGCCGGGCCAAGGTCCGCCACGAGAACGGCGCCCTGAAGCTCCGGCTGATCCTGGACCGCTGCAGCTGCGAGGTCTTCGTCGGGGCGGGGGAGCAGGTCCTCTCCATGGCGGTGGACACGCCGACCTCCGCCGACGGCATTTCCTTCTTTGCCGACGGCTGCCTGCAAATCAGCGGCAAAGCCTGGCCCCTGCGGCCATAGATCCCCGGCATAAGATTTTGTAATTTTCAGTCTCGGCTGAAAAAATAATGAAAAGGAGCGTTTTCTTATGGCACTCGACTATCGCAAGTGCGCGGAAGAGATCTTTGCCAACCTCGGCGGCAAGGATAACATCATCAGCGCAGCCCACTGTGCCACCCGTCTCCGCCTGGTCATCGCCGACAACAGCAAGGTGAACTCCAAGGCGCTGGAAGACGTGGAGGGCGTCAAGGGCATGTTTGAATCCAATGGTCAGCTCCAGCTGATCATCGGAACGGGCACCGTCAACAAGGTCTATGACGAGTTCCTGGCCGTCACCGGGCTCACCGCCGCCACCAAGGCGGAGGTCAAGGAGGCCGCCGCCTCCAAGATGCCCTGGTGGAAAAAGATACTCAAGACCCCGGGCGACATCTTTGTCCCCATTCTTCCCGCCATCGTAGCCTCCGGCCTGATGATGGGCCTCGTGGAAGCCCTCGGCAAGGCCATCCCCAGCTTCGCAGACACCGGCTGGTATTCCTTCCTGGATATGGCCGCCAACACCGCCTTCGCCCTGCTGCCCGTCCTGGTGGCCATCTCCGCCGCCCGGGTCTTCGGCGGCAACATCTTCCTGGGTGCCGTTATCGGCATCATGATGGTCCACCCCGCTCTGTTGAACGCCTGGAACGCAGGCTCCGTCCAGAACGTCGCATCCAATTTTGGAAAAGAGATCCCAGTCGATGCGTTTAATAACGCCTTGACAGCCTTGAAACCGGAGGTGGCGGAACAAATTCCGTCAGAAATCATGACGTATCTGAATGGCCTCATCGCCAACAAACAGAACGTCAGCGCCGCCTTCATCAACGGCCTGCCTGGCAGTGTGTCCAGCGCTCTGTGGGGCACGCTGAACACCTCCCTCTCCGTGGCCGACATCGGCGGGATCCCCAAGTGGGATCTGCTGGGCTCCATCGGCATTACCCGGGTGGGTTATCAGGGCCACGTCATTCCCGTCATTTTAGCTGTCCTGCTCATGTCCAAGGTCGAGTCCTTCCTGCATAAGAAGGTCCCCGAGATGATCGACCTCTTTGTCACCCCGCTTGTCACCGTTCTGGTAACTGCCTTCGCCACCTTCCTGGTCATCGGCCCCATCTTCTCCGTGCTGGAGAACTGGGTGCTGGCGGGAGCCAAGTGGCTTGTCACCTCCACCGGCGGCATCGGTGCCCTGGTCATGGGCGCCCTCTATCCCTGGACCGTGGTCATGGGCCTGCACCACATGTACAACGTCATCGAAGCCGGTATGCTGGCTGCGGGCGATAAGAACATCTGGATGCCCATTGCCTCCTCCGCCAACTTCGCACAGTTCGGCGCCTGCCTCGCCTGCTTCTTCATTGCCAAGAACCGCAAGACCAAGGCTGTGGCCCTGCCCGCCTCCCTGTCTGCCGCTCTGGGCATCACCGAGCCCGCCATCTTCGGTATCAACTTCCGCTTCATGAAGCCCTTTATCGCGGCTGTCATCGGCGGCGCGGTTGCCTCCCTGTTCGGCGCTCTGACCAAGCTCGGCGCGACGGCCTACGGCGTCACCGGCATCCCCGGCCTGCTGATCATCGACAACATCCCCCTGTATGCCATCCAGATGTTGATCGCCTGCGGCGTGGCCTTTATCCTGACCTTCGTGCTCTGGAAGGAGGACAAGCCTGAGGAGAAGAAGGCTGCGGAGCCTCCCAAGAACCTCCCCACCGCCTCCGTCATCCGGATCCCCAACGGCGAGGTCATCCAGCCCGTTCCCGGCAAGGTCATCCCCCGCGAGGAGATCCCCGATGAGACCTTCGCCACCGGCGTCCTGGGCGACGGCGTTGGCATCGTCCCCGCCGAGGGCGTGGTTTACGCACCCTTTGACGGCGAAATCGCTTCCATCTTCGACACCAACCATGCCGTCTCCCTGGAGGGCAAGGGCATGGAGCTGCTGATCCATGTAGGCGTGGATACCGTCAACATGAAGGGCGACGGCTTCAAGGGCTTCGTCCAGACCGGCGACATGGTCAAGGCCGGGCAGAAGCTCATCGAGTTCGACATCGAGAAGATCAAGAAGGCCGGCTACAGCCCCGTCACCGCCGTCCTGCTGACCAACTCCGAAGACATCGAAGGCTACGAGGTCGGCGTCAAGTAAGCGCCTCCGTCTGAAAGCATCCACATAAACAGGGCTGCCGCAAAACGTAAGATTTGCGGCAGCCCTTCTTTCTTTGACAAATTTGCAGGCAGAAATCGAGAGGCAGGGCCGATGCGGGCATCGGCCCCTACGGATAAAGACAAATAAGCGCTCAATTAACCGCACAATCGCGGCTATGATTGGTCCGGTCTGATGGAGGAAGCCGAGAAAAGCCTTGCGCCGAACACCGGACTGTGCTATACTGAACGCAGAACTGACAGATCTCGACACGGGAACAAGGAGGCAGCGCAATGGCTAACCGAATGAACCCATCCAAAGGAAAAACAGAAATCACTCTGCCGGAGCTGATGCCGATCCTGGAACGGCTGAAGCGGGGAGAGACGCTGCCGCCGGAGGAGGCCTCGCGGCTGGCAGCGCTGCAAGCGGTAGAATATAATCGAAGAGATGGGAAGGCCTCTAAAGCGTATGTTGCCGCCGCTTCCGGCTTTGACGACGCCTGTCTTGAGCTCCTGACCAGTCGCTGCCCGAAGCTGGTGCAGATCGACTTGAGCAGGGCAAAGATCACAAGCCTCGCGCCGCTGGCCGGGCTGACGCAGCTTCGATATCTATCTTTCAACAGCACAGGCGTCTCGGACCTCGCGCCGCTGGCCGGGTTGACGCAGCTTCAAAAACTGTATTTGGGCAACACAGGCGTCTCGGACCTCGCGCCGCTGGCCGGGTTGACGCAGCTTCAATTTCTATATTTCGACAGCACAGGCGTCTCGGACCTCGCGCCGCTGGCCGGGTTGACGCAGCTTCAAGACCTGTATTTGAGCAACACAGGCGTCTCGGACCTCGCGCCGCTGGCCGGGCTGACGCAGCTTCGACATCTATCTTTCAACAGCACAGGCGTCTCGGACCTCGCGCCGCTGGCCGGGTTGACGCAGCTTCAATATCTATATTTCGACAGCACAGGCGTCTCGGACCTCGCGCCGCTGGCCGGGTTGACGC
>JAFRPC010000041.1 GCA_017429325.1 Oscillospiraceae bacterium
CGGTGTGCGCACAAGCGCACACCGGCAGGGGGGGTGGTTCAGCCGAGCTCTGACCAGCCGTAGACCCCCGGCTCCCAGACGTTCCCGTCCAGGTCGGAGATCCAGGTCTTCCCATTGTGGCGCACTCTGTCACCCAGCGCGTAGGCGTTGGTGCTGTCCGGCTGCTCCCATTCGGGGATCTCCTCCGGCGCCGGGATCAGGACCCGCGCCCACAGAGACGGGGCCGCCTCCGGGCTCCAGCCCGCCTGGGAGCTGTGCGTCTGTAGGCAGCGATAGAGGACGCCGCCGTACCGCACCCGTGCCCCCTCGGCATAGGCCGTGCCGTTCCCGCTCCAGAGCCCAAAAAGCTCCACGCCCTCCAGGGCGTCGGCGTCGCTCAGTCCCACCGCGGCCTTCTCGATCAGTCCGCGGAGCTGTAAGGCTTTTTCCCGGGTCATTCGCCCTCACCTCCCAAAAGAATGCTCAGCGCCTCATTGTCCGGGAGCTCAGAGGCCTCCCGCAGCTCCCAGCCCTGCACGATGGCGCTCTCAGTCTCGCTCCAGACCACAGCGTACTCGTAACCGGAGGGCGCCTCCGGTCTCTCGGTAAAGCTCACAGGCTTGTAGCCCTGGAGCAGGAAGACCATCTCCGGCGGATTGCCCACCCAGTCTGCCCCGACCCGAATGGGGTTCGGCGCGAAATGCGGCAGTCCGCCGCTCAGTTTTGCGTATTTCATCCTCACACCTCCGGGATTAATTGCTGCCCGTTGACAAAAATCTGAAAAGACACCGCGTAATCGGTAAAAACCGCTTCCCTGGAGCGGTCATTGAGCGTCAGCTGTCCGGCGCTCTTGCTGGTGGCTGCGACGGTTTTGTCCTGCGCCGTGTCGCCGGTCGCCCAGGTGCTGTTTTCGGAAAACAGGTTGCTCCCGAGGTAGCCGTCCACGGCAAAGGTGGTGCTGACCGTCCCGCCGACTCTTTTGATCACAACGCGCAGTGTGTCTCCGACGGCCACATTCAGCGGACGCAGGAGCGGAATCATCAGCCTGTTTGCCCAGGCGCCGCCCCAGGTCGTGATCCGCAGGTTCCCGTATTTATCCACCTGATATCTCGAAGTGCCGTTTGTATAGTCTCCGGGGACCAGGCAGTTTTTCTCCACGGTCCGGGCCTCCTTCGCCAGCAGGGCCCGTCTGCGCTTTTCCTGCTCCGTCACGACGCGCTCACCGCCCAGCTTCCGACTGCGGCCCGACTGTCCAGCACATGGATCTCATACACGGTGTTCGCCGCCGCGGCAAAGTCCTCCAGCCCGAGAATGGTGGCCGGGATGGTGGTGGTCGTGGCTGTTGCGCCGCTGGTGAAAATCACGGTGTATGCCCCGGTGGCCGGAGGGTCCGCCAGGGTCAGAGCGCTCAGCGTGCCGCATTGATAGCTCCGGCCTGCCAGCGGCGTCACCGTCGGCGCGGCGCCGCTCACAGAGACGGCAGTGCTGCCGGTGGGCATTCGGTTGGAAATCAAGCTCTCCAAGAGGTTCATGTTCCCACCGCCTCCCAAGTGCCGCTTCCGGTTTTGACATAGACGCTCTGCTCTGCCAGGCAGTACATCAGGCTGCCCGGCGCAAGGGCCGCGGTCTGCTCTGCGGTCAGGTCTGCCGCAGCCTCCGCGATCCCGTCATAGATCCCGCGGCAGACGCTTTGCAGCTGTCCCTCCGCGGTACGGGTGTGGGTGATCGCACCCCTTCCCTGAAGTTCCGTTCTGAGAATCGCCATTGTGTTCCTCCTTCTTCCTTTCTTGCTGATTCCTCTGCGTGCTCCGACAGGCCGCTCCGGTTGGGAGGCCGCGGCAGGCACAGAGGCGCAGCGGGCAGCTCCGCCCGGAAAGACCAGCTCTGTTTCATTCGTCTGCATCTCCTCTATTCTATATAATAGTCTTTCTAAGATACTCCAATTATACCACAAAACAGTCAATTTGTCAAGATATATTAGTCTTTATAAGATACTTTAGGGGCAAAAAACCTTGCTGCAAGACGCGCTTGCAGCAAGGGTGAGATTGCAGGGGATCAGAGTTCCGTGAGAATGGGAAGAATCATGGGGTTGCGCTTCACCGTCTTGAACAGATAGGCGGACAGGTCGGTTTTGATGGCGGCCTTGAGGGCTGTATGCTCCCGCAGATGCTTTGCGCGGCAGCGCTCCAGGGTGTCGCTGACGATATAGCGCAGGGCCTCCATCAGGTCCTCGGCGTCCTTGACGTAGATGAAGCCCCGGGTGATGATGTCCGGGCCGGAGAGGATGGAGCCGTCCTCGGCGGAGAGGTTGACGCAGACCACGATCATGCCGTCCTGGGCCAGATGCTTGCGGTCCCGCAGGACCACGCTGCCCACATCCCCGACGCCGAAGCCGTCCACAAAGACCTTACCCGCGGGGACGGTCTCGCCGGTGAGCTTGCAGGTTTTGGCGCTCAGCTCTATGACCTGGCCCAGCTCTCCCACGAAGATGCGCTTCGGGTTCATGCCCATCTGGAGGGCCAGCTTCTCATGGACCCGGAGCATCCGCTGCTCCCCGTGGACGGGGATGAAGAACCGCGGCTTCAGCAGGGCGTGGATCAGCTTCAGCTCCTCCCGGCAGGCGTGGCCGGAGACGTGAAGGCCCTCGGATTTGTCGTAGATGACCTCGGCCCCCTTGCGGTAGAGCTCGTTGATGATCTTGCCGATGGCCTTCTCGTTGCCGGGAATGGCCGAGGCGGAGATCAGCACCCGGTCCTGGGCCGTGAGCGTCACCTGGCGGTGGTTGTCGAAGGCCATCCGGGACAGGGCGGACATGTTCTCGCCCTGGGAGCCCGTAGCCACGATGACCAGCCGGTTGGGCGGGATGTTCTTGATTTCGCTGACGTCCACCACCAGATCCCGCGGCACCTGGAGATAGCCCAGCTCGCTGGCGACCTGGAGAATGTTCTCCATGCTGCGGCCCGTCACGGCCACCTTGCGGCCATGTCGTTTGGCGATGTTCAGGATGGACTGGATGCGGTACATGTTGGAGGCGAAGGTGGTGATGATGATGCGCTTGTCGCAGCCCCGGAACTGCCTATCGATGCCTTCGGTGACGACGGACTCCGAGGGGGTGTAACCCAGCCGTTCCACGTTGGTGGAGTCGCAGAGCAGGGCCAGCACGCCCTCCTTGCCCAGCTCGCCCAGCCGGGCCAGGTCGGTCATGCCCTCGGGGGAGGTGGGGTCGATTTTGAAGTCGCCGGTCAGAATGACCCTGCCCACGGGGGTGTGGACGCAGAAGGCCACGGCGTCGGCAATGGAGTGGTTGACGTGAATGAACTCCACCTGGAAGCAGCCGGCCTTGACGAGCTCCCCGGCCTGGTGGGTGATCAGCTTTGTGGAAGCGGCAAGGCCGTGCTCCTCTAACTTCAGGCGGATCAGGCCGTTGGTGAGGGGCGTGCCGTGGACCGGGGCGTTGACGGCCTGGAGGACGTAGGGCAGGGAGCCTATGTGGTCCTCGTGGCCGTGGGTGATGAAGAAGCCCCGGAGCTTCTTCTGGTTGTTGACGAGATAGGTAATGTCGGGGATGACCAGGTCCACCCCGTACATATCGTCCTCCGGAAAGCCCAGACCGCAGTCCACGACGATCATATCCTTGCCGTATTCCAGAACGGTCATATTCTTTCCGATTTCATTTAACCCGCCGAGCGGGATGATGCGCAGTTTATCTGACAATGTATTTACTCCTTTTTTAGGTGCTAGGTGCTAGGGGCTAGGTGCTAGGGGCTATGGGATAGGGGCTAGGGTTTTGGTTGTTGGATCATGGCTTTCAGCTTTAGGGGCTGGGGGCTGGGGATATTAGGTGTTAGTTGTTGGATGTTGAGGATAGTTTTTGGATCATGGCGTTCAGCATACGGCCAACCTCGTCGATTTGGATGGAGAGGGACTGATACTGCGCCTCATCCAGAAAGCCCAGTTCCTTCGAGATGATTACCTGGGTTTCCATTTCATAGCAGGAGCCGCGCGCGATGTGCAAATAACGGATGTACTCTCCACGGGAATGGCGGCCATTTCCCTCCGCGATATTGGAGGGGATCGAGATGGAGGCGCGGCGGAGTTGATCAACAAGCCCGAAAAGCTCCTCTTTCGGGAAAGCAGCGGTCACTTTGTAAATGTCTTTCACCAGATGGATGCCCTTCTGCCAAACCTTCAGTTCTTTATAGGATACCATAATACACAAGAACCCCTTCCTGCTGAATTGTTCCATATTATAGCACGGAAAAGTAAAAAATCAACACGAATTTTGCGCTATAGAGCCCGTTTTTCCCCAGCCCCTAGCCCCTAGCAACTAGCACCTATCACCTACCCCCCCAGCCCCTAGCAACTAGCCCCTAGCAACTAGCCCCTAGCAACTAGCCCCTAGCAACTCGAAAACCGTCTTCCGCCGCAGGCGGAAAACGGTTTTCAGGACTTCCGGATGAACTTTTCGCTGCACTTGGGACATTTGATGCAAATCTTGCCGCGGCCCTTGGGGACCCGGACCGTCTGTTTGCAGTTGGGGCACCGGTAATAGCGGTTCTGCCGGTCCAGGATCCTGGACTTCCAGGTCAGATAGCGGCGATTCTCCAAGATGCGCTTTTCCAGATTGCGGGAGAAGAACCGGAACAGATACCAGAACAGGATCGCATAAGCCAGCAGGTTGACCACCATGCCGAGGACGCGGCTAACCGCGCCAAGCTGGGCGAGGAGGAGGCTGATCAGATTGAGAACCACCGCCGTAATGAGCAGGAAAATATTCAATTGGTCCATGCCGCTGCGCCCATACATAAAGCGGCGCATGGACTCGGAAAATCGCTGAAGCATTCCTCGGAACACGGTCTTCACCACCTTGGGAAAAACGATCTCCGCCGGAGGGCTCCTCCCGGAGACCCCGGCTCTTGTATTATATCCGCTTTTCCGACAAAATCAAGGAAGCGGCCCCAGAATTTACGGAAAGTTAAAAAATCGAGGGGGGCGCCGGTCCCCCTCTCCCCTTCCGGCGCTCCGCGGCGGGGATTCTACGCCGCGTGGGTTGCTTCTTCCCCGCGGATGTGATAACATGAGCGCAGAAGGAGGCGCGTTCTATGGATAATTATGTAACAGGAGCCGTGATCCGCAGGCTCCGGGAGGACCAGCGTCTGACCCAGGAGGAGCTGGCGGCGCGGATCCATGTCAGCGGAAAGGCCGTGAGCAAGTGGGAGACGGGCCAGGGCTTCCCCGACGTCAGCCTGCTGGAGCCCCTGGCGAAGGCCCTGCGGATCTCCGTGCTGGAGCTGCTGTCCGGTGCGGACGTCCGCAACCGGAACCGCTCCTCCAACCTGGTCCGGGGGAAGCTCTACGTCTGTCCGGTCTGCGGCAACGTAATCCGGACCGTCGGGGAGGCCGTCGTGAGCTGCTGCGGGCTGACCCTGCCGCCCTGCGAGCCGGAGCCCGCGGACGCCGAACACCCCATCCGGGTCCAACGGGTGGAGGACGAGTATTGGGTCACGGTGGACCACCCCATGACGAAGGAGCACTCTATCTCCTTCCTGGCCGCGGTGTCCGACCACGGGATGCAGTTTGTGAAGCTCTACCCGGAGGGCCCCGCCGAGGCCCGCTTCCGCATCGACCGGGTGGCGAAGGTCTACGCCTACTGCAACCACC
This sequence comes from Oscillospiraceae bacterium, assembly GCA_017429325.1. Classification (GTDB taxonomy): domain Bacteria; phylum Bacillota; class Clostridia; order Oscillospirales; family Oscillospiraceae; genus JAFRPC01. The sequence goes on from JAFRPC010000041.1 coordinate 5,641, forward strand.
ACGGCCTGTTCCAGGCAAGTCCCTGATATTCCAAACCGGAGCGCGAGGTCCGTCCCCCGCGCTCCGGTTTTCATGTTGTTACAGCCCAACGCCCCGCTCACCCAGGGTCAGTGTTTCCTCCTTGTGGCCGAGGGCGTCCAGGAGCAGGCGAATATCCCGCCTGTCCTTCTCCCGGCCCAGAGACCGCTTCATTTCCAGCAGGCCCTCCAGGGAAAGGACCGGGAGGCCATCTACTGAAACAATGCGGTCATATATCCAGTTTTCAAACACTTCTACGCTGTCCTCCGGCTGGAACCAGCGGTTCCCGTCCTCCATGACCCGGCAGGGAAGGCCCTCCGCCTCCAGGGCGTCGGCCAGCTTAGACGTGCAGCCCAGGTCGATGTCGTGGGTCCGCTCCCGGAGCCCGTAGAGCACCATCGCGGCGCCCGTGATGACCCAGTAGTCCCCGGGCTCCCAGGGCAGGGCCCGCAGCTTTTCCAGAATGTCCGCTCTGTTCATTCCTGTCGCTCCATTTCTTTCAGGTCTGTCCGGGGCGCTTCAGTTCCCCGTCTCCGGCCGCTTCGCGCCGCAGCCGCGGCAGAAGGGGCTGTCATTCCGCTGACCGCAGGCGCAGACCCAGGGGGTCCTGTCCCGCCCGGTCGGGACCGCCATCCCAGGCACCGTCCGGACGCCGTTGGCAGCCGCGGCGGGCAGCGCCTCGGCGACGGCCTGGGTCAGGACCGCGGCGGCCATCGTGGGGTCTGTCAGCATTTCGGCCTCCTGGACCGACTGCACCAATCCCCCGTCGGTTGGGACGCAGGAATCCAGGGCCAGGCTCGCCAGTTCCAGACCGTGCTCGCCGCACCAACCGGCGTTCATCTGCGCCCGCAGGGCCTCGCAGAGCTCCGGCACGTAGGCCGGGAGCTCATTGGGCCGCAGACCCAGCTCGGAAAGCCCGGCCAGGGCGGGCTGCAGGCCCTGCATCAGCGACGTGCGCATGTGGGCTGCCAGATCCTCCCGAGTGAAGCGGCCTGTCACATTTCCGATGACATCCTTGTAGAGTTTCACGGGGTCGGAGACCCGATAGGAGAAGCAGCCGCTGAGCCGCAGGCCGGAATCCAGCTCCAGCCCGGTGTTTTTGTCCCGGATGCGGAAGGGCACCGGCTCTCGGGTCTGGAAGGACAGGCCGGTGATCTCCTTGGTGTTCATATAGTAGACCCGGTAGACCGTAGGCTGGATGTCTCCGCCGCCGAAGGCGACCCGCCTGCCCACCTCCCGGAAAAAGCCCTTGAGCCCTCTCTGTTCCGGGTCCTCGAAGATGTGCTCGCCCGGTTCCCCGCAGAAGTCGATGACCTTGCCCTGCTTGACCACCAGGACGCACTGGCCGTCCGCCACGCTGAGGATGGAGCCGTTGGTCAGCACATTGTCGTCCTTCCGGGTGTTGGCGCTGTACTGCCCCACCCGCTTCTCTGCCCGGAGCAGGATCGTATCGTCGGACATGGTATCGCAGCAGAAAAACTCCCGCCACATCTCCTCCTTGACGCTGTGCACCGCACCGATCGCCGCTTTCAGAATCCCCATGGAAGCACCGCCTTTCCGGTTCCTTGACCCATTCTTTGCAGGACGATTATACCATTGATCTTCCCTCCGCGCAAGACAGAAAAATGTGACAGCGGGGACGTATGTCACGTTTTTATGTTAGCTTTAGCGTCAAAAAGCCGCTCTCTGTACATGGAAAACATTATTTGAAGTTCTAATTGACAGCGATAAGAAGATATGGTATGATGCATTTGTATATATTATATAGATGTTCTTTACCTCAATCGGGGGACGGTTCTCTGATTGACAACAACGACGGTAGTGCTATTATTTAACAGTCAATCAGAGAACCGTCCCCTGATTGTATAATGAGTAGTACAACTGTTTTTTTCATACCTAACGATGATTATAATTCTTGGATGTATGATTTATACTTCGGTCATCCACTTCAAAATCAATGGAAGTCTAATTGAGAGTAATAAATTATTCTCAATGGAGGAATTTAGAATGAAAAAACAGGTTTATTTACCAGATAAAACTATTAAGAATGCCATGATTGTTTTTGTAACTAATCGTAAAAAACAGATTATTCTTTCTTGCAAGAATTGTTCATCTGGCGTTACTCCAAAGGGGACAGAATATCATTCTGTGGGAAACATCCTCATATCATTCTGCTATATTTTCTTATTTCTTGTAACACAATCTATTGTAGATAGGTATACTCTTGTCGAATTGAGTCATTCAATAAAAAGTATAATAGCCACCCTACTCGCAATCGTATGTTCAATTCCAATGATTCCTATATGTATTTTCATATCGTTTCGTTTTTCCGAATGGATCCCGGCAAAGTGAACACAGTCTGTCAATCGGGGGACGGTTCTCTGATTGACAACAACGACGGTAGTGCTATTATTTAACAGTCAATCAGAGAACCGTCCCCTGATTGTATATCATAATGAAGAACATGAGAACCATATGTATAATAACACAATTGTAACCGAAAGTGTTCCCGTTGTAGCTGTTACGACATACCACATTTCACAAGAAACAGGAATTGTGTATTATGGAGGCAGTACGGTTTTATCTTTGGGAATTCCAGGTTGAGGAGTGATGCAGGATGACGGAAAAAACAAAATCCAGGCTTAAACAAATTTTATACTTTATTGCTTTGGATGAAATGGTTGAAGCAACCGTCTCTGAAAAGATGAGTATACAGTACAAATGTTCCCGTTGCCATAATAAAAATGAAATTATAACGCGCCTCAGTCAGACCTGTACCAGTGGCGTTGGTTATTTAGGATTGCCAGACCTTTTTCGTTGTGAAAGGAAAGGGATTATACAAACGGCCACGAAGGTTCGTGCTCTTAACGGATTTGTTAAAAAGAAGAACACGATTCAAAACAGTTCGGCTGTACGTGCGTCGCGCACAGCACATATAAATTGTCGTTGCACAAAATGCGGGCATCAAGAGCCCTGGGCAAAGCTGAATTTTCATGTTGCCCCGGCTGTGGTGATCGCGGGTTTGATAATCGGTTTAATTTTAATCCTTCTCGCGATGTTTGGAGGTACAAGCTGGAAAGAGATCACGGTTC
>JAFRPC010000042.1 GCA_017429325.1 Oscillospiraceae bacterium
CAGTTCATCATAAAGCCGTTTGGCAAATATCTGTAATAAATTACAAAGCTTCCGGCATGATCCGGGGTAAAGCTGAGATCGGCGATGCCGTTTTCCTGCGTGCCGATGGACTGATTGTCAATAATAAAGACTAAATGCGCGTCCGGGCCGCTCTCATGGTGATAGGTCCAGATTTCCCCGAGAGAGATCGTCGTGTTGGTCGGCTTGGGCGGGTAGGGAAGCTCCGTGGGAAGCTGGCCTGTGTCGGGGGCGGTTTCAGTTGGGTCCGTGGGAACGGCAGCTTCGGTAGGAGCGGCAGGTTCCGGGCCGATGGGGGCGTCGGTCCCCGCGGGGTCGGTAGGTTCAGGGCCGATGTGGGCATCGGCCCCTACGGGGTCGGTGGATTCGGCGGGCGGTTCCGTCTCCGGTTCCGCAGGCGGTTGTGTCGGCGGTTCCGTAGGCGGTTGCGTCGGCGGCTCCGTGGGCGGTTCCGTCTCTGGCTCCGTGGGCGGTTCCGTGGGAGGCTCCGTGGTCTCAGGCGCTTCCGTTGTTACGGGGGGCTCCGTGGTCGGCTCCGTCAGGTCCTCGGCGCTGTCAAAGGGGAGGGTGGGAGCCGTGGGGACCGTCGATGTTTCGGTCAGGTCCTCGTCGGAGGCCAGAAGAAGCAGGTCGAAGGTCTCTGGGGGCTGGTAGTCCCCCATGGAGCGCTGCTGGGACTGATACCAGTTCCAGGCCGCCGCGCCGCCGCCGAGGGCTGCGGCGGTCAGCAGGCCCAGCAGGACCCGGCCCAGCACCGTCTGGAAGAAGCGGCGGCCCAGGTGGACGGCCACGGTCTCGGTAACAACGCCGGACTTGGCGAGGCTGGCTTGAAGGACCTCCTGGCTGGCCGCCGCGGCGGGCTCCTGCCGCTTCAGCAGGGTCAGCAGGAAGGGCAGCGGCGCCAGGCCAAAGAGCTTCACGCCCCGGTCCTCCAGCCGTTTTACAGCGGCCTCTATCTTTTTCCGGCTGCGAAAGAGCTGGGTCTTGACGGTGCCGGGGCTGACTTCCAGCTCCCTGGCGATCTCCGAGGCGGGGATCTGCTCATAATAGTACATGCCCACCAGCATCCGCTGTCCCGGGGTGAGACCGTCCAGGATCTCCCGGATATAGCCCGCGGTCTCCTTCTGCTCCAGGGCCAGCTCCGGGGTATTTCCGGGCCGCTGGTCCGGCAGCTCCGGCACGACGGCGCCGTCCTGGGTATCTATCTCGGAAAACAGGAGCGGCGTCTGCTTCCGCAGCTCAGAACGGGCGCAGTTTACAGTGATGGAGCGCAGCCAGACGCGGAATTTGGAGGGCTCCTCCAACTGGTCCAGATGGGTGAAGGCTTGGACATAGACATCCTGCTGGATGTCCAGGGCCTGGTCCTCGCTGCGGACCATGGCACGGACCGTCCGGTAGACCTCCTGGCTCGTGGCCTCGTAGAGGGCAGTATAGGCGTCCTGTTCGCCGCGCCTGGCCCTCGCTACCAGAGCGGAGAGCTTCTCGGGTGTGACTATTTCGTTTGTTTCTTTCATGTCGGTTTCCTCCTGTCTGCTGCCGGGTCCGCCGGATGGGCCGTCTGCGGACCCGCACGGGCGCGGACGCGCCGCAGGATCGCGGCAAGCTGGGCTTCCGATTGCTCCCTGGATAAGGAATAGGACCGAATCAGGGCGCGGTAGCATTCATAAAACTGGATGTCCTCCAAGCCGAACACCTCCATTTCGCGGGTTCTGCTCTATAGACGCAGCAGAGGACGAAACGGTTGACAAGTTTGACAAAAAAATATAAAAAACTCTTCAAATATAACAAAAGCCCCCGGTTGGGGGCCTTTGTTCATTCTGTATATTGCACCGTGAGGGTCTTGCCGTCGCTGACGGCGAGGATGGGGGCGGTGCGGGTGAGCAGGCATTGGACCTGGTTCTGCGTCAGCAGCTCTATGGTCCGCGGGTCTTCCGGCTCTTCGTCGGAGCTCGTGATCAGAGCCCAGGCGGGTTGAGTTTTCTCTATGAGGGAAGTCAGGGTCGTCTGCCAGGCGCCGTGGTGGGGCATCTTGACCAGGGTACAGGAGCCGGGGTCCTTCTGCAAAAATTCCGTCATCCGCTGGTCCTCCGCGTCGCCGCAGAGCAGGATGCGGTTCTCGCCGTGCTGGACAGTGACAATCAGAGAGGAATTGTTGCTGGGGTCCTCGGAGTAGACTTCCTGCTTCGGCGCGTTGATGGTGAACACCGCGTCGCCCAGGGTGAAGGTCTGCGTCTCCCGGACGGTGACGGGCGTGATGTTGTTCTCCGTCAGGGCCTTAAGGTACTTTTCATACGCCGAGCTATCCCGTGGATAGTTGCTCTGGTAGACGGTCCCCACGGGGAAGGAGATCAGCACCTTCTTGGCGCCGCCCACGTGGTCATTGTCAAAGTGGGTCAAAATCAGCGCGTCCAGCCGCTCGAGGCCCAGCTCTGTCATCTTTTCGACGATGGTCTTGCCATAGCCGGTGACGCCCGTGTCAATGAGCACGGCGCCAGCCTCGTTCCAAATCAGCAGAGCGTCGGCCTTCCCGGCCTGGAAGCAGTAGAGGTTCAGGTCCATGGTGACGGGGGGAAGCTCCGGCGCGGCGGTGGTGGGGGGCTCCGTGACGGAAGCGGTGTTCTCGGTCTTCGGCCCGGTAAACAAGACGAGCAGAAGAAGGGCTATGAGGACCAGCACAGCAAGAATGGGGATGATAAATCGGTTCAAAGAGGTCGCCTCCTTATTTCTGAAACGCGGGGTGTGCCGCTGTCAGTCAGTATCGCACAGAAACCTTTGTGGAAGCTTAGAAAGGCGGGTGTGGGCGGATTGTCCGCGCTACGGGACAACCCCTCCACCGGCCTTGAGGCCGGTCCCCCTCCCCTGCAAGCAGGGGAGGTTTTCCGTGGCGCACACTGTGCGCCGCTACGGGCGGGGGTCAGCGTTTCTTGGCGAGGGGTTCGCTGGCTTCCTGGGCCTCCTGGAGGCGGACGATGATTTGGTTGGAGACCAGGAAGCCCGTGGGCGTCAGGATCCAGCGACCGTCCTTCTGGTAGAACAGGCCCTTTTCCGCCAGGGGCGTGATGGCCTCCAGCAGGGGGGCAAAGGGCATGAGGTAGTTCTTCTCGTACTCCTCCGGGGAGATGCCGTGGATGGTCCGCAGGCGGAGCATCACATACTCCCCTGCCCGCTCCCGGGCCGGGATGGTCTCGCACTCCGAGAGGATGGGCACATCCTGCTTGAGGACGCCGCGGATATAGTTCTGGATGTCCCGGTTGTTGGTGTAGCGCTTGCCCGCAAAGTCGGAGGCCGCCGAGGGGCCAAAGCCGATGTACTCCTCCCCCAGCCAGTATTTGAGGTTGTGGCGGGATGCAAAGCCGGGCTTGGCGAAGTTGGAGATCTCATACTGGCGGTAGCCCGACTGTTCCAAAATCTCCACGGCCTTCAAATACATTTCCGCCTGCACCTCGTCGGAGGGCAGGTTCGCAGCCTCCCGGTACTCCCAGAGGGGCGTGCCCTCCTCCACCTTGAGGCCGTAGCAGGACATGTGCTCAGGCCGCAGCCGCAGGACGTGGCGCAGGGTCTCCTCCCACTGGGGCGGGGTCTGGTTGGGCAGGCCGAACATCAGGTCCAGGGAGATGTTGTCGAAGCCGCAGGACCGGGCCAGCTGGACCGCGCTGCGGGCCTGCTCGTAGCTGTGGGGTCGTCCCAGCTTTTGCAGCACGTCGTCCCGGTCAGATTGAACGCCTAAGCTCATGCGGTTGAAGCCCTCGGCCCGGAGCTTCTTCAGCAGGCTTTCGGAGACGGAGTCCGGGTTGGCCTCGAAGGTGATCTCCGCGTCCTTGTCCACACGGAAGCGGTGCTGGACCTCGGCAAAGATGCGCCGCAGATTGTCCGCGCCGAAGAAGGACGGCGTGCCGCCGCCGAAATAGACCGTGTCCACGATATAGTCCGAGGCCCGGGCGCCGGTCTCCTTGAAGTGGACCAAAAGGGCCTGGATATAGTTGTCCACCAGCCGCCGGTCCCGGCTGCCGCCGATGGAGTAGAAGTCGCAGTACTGGCATTTGCTGCGGCAAAAGGGGATGTGGATATAGATGCCCAAAGGTTTCAGTTCGTTCATAGCTGTCACTCATCCATTTTTAATACGGCCATAAAGGCCTCCGACGGCACGGAAACCGTACCGAAGGTGCGCATCCGTTTCTTGCCCTCTTTCTGTTTCTCCAAAAGCTTCTTCTTGCGGGTGATGTCGCCGCCGTAGCACTTGGCGAGGACGTCCTTCCGCAGGGCCTTGATGGTCTCGCGGGCGATGATCTTGCCGCCGATGGCCGCCTGGACCGGGATCTCAAACATCTGGCGGGGAATGTTCTCCTTGAGCTTCTCGCAGATGCGGCGAGCCCGGGTATAGGCCTCGTCGGCAAAGAGGATGAAGCTCAGGGCGTCCACCAGCTCGCCGTTGAGCAGGATGTCCAGCTTGACCAGCTTGGAGGGCCGGTAGCCGATGAGCTCATAGTCCAGGGAGCCGTAGCCCCGGGTGCGGGATTTCAGGGCGTCGAAGAAGTCGTAGATGATCTCGTTCAGGGGGATCTCATAGTGCAGCTCCACCCGGGAGGTGTCGAGATAGGTCATGTCCTTGAACTCTCCCCGGCGGAACTGACAGAGCTCCATGATGTTGCCCACATACTCCGGGGGCGAAATGATGCTGGCCCGGACGTAGGGCTCGTAGGCCTGGGCGATCTCCATGGGGTCCGGGTAGTTGAGGGGGGTGTAGACCTCGATGTGACTGCCGTCGGTCTTGTCGATCTCGTAGACCACGTTGGGGGCCGTGGTGATCAGGTCCAGGTTGAACTCCCGCTCCAGCCGCTCCATGATGATCTCCATGTGCAGCAGACCCAAAAAGCCGCAGCGGAAGCCGAAGCCCAGGGCAATGGAATTCTCCTGGGTGTAGTACATGGAGGCGTCGTTGAGCTTGAGCTTCTCCAGGGCGTCCCGCAGGTCGCCGTACTTGGAGCCGTCGGCGGGATAGACGCCGGAGAAGACCATGGGCTGGCAGCTCTTGTAGCCGGGCAGGGGCTCGGAGGCCGGGTTCTCGGCCCCGGTGACGGTGTCGCCCACCCGGGTATCGGAGATGGTCTTGATGGAGGCGGTGAGGTAGCCCACCTCTCCGGCGCCCAGGGCGTCGGCGGGGACCATGCCCTTGGGGTGGAGGTAGCCGCACTCCACCACCTTGTAGACCGCGCCGGAGGCCATCATCTTCACGTCCATGCCGGGACGGATGACGCCGTTCATCACCCGGAGATAGACCACGACGCCCCGATAGCTGTCATACTGGCTGTCGAAGATCAGGGCCTGGAGGGGGGCGTTCCGGTCTCCCTTGGGAGGAGGAACGTCCCGGACGATCATTTCCAGCACGGAATGGATGTTGATGCCGTTCTTGGCGGAGATCTCCGGCGCGTCCATGGCGGGCAGGCCGATCACGTCCTCGATCTCCTTTTTGACCTCCTGGGGCCGGGCCGCCGGGAGGTCGATCTTGTTGACCACCGGCAGGACCTCCAGCCCCGCGTCGATGGCCAGGTAGGTGTTCGCCAGGGTCTGGGCCTCGATGCCCTGAGAGGCGTCCACCACCAAAACCGCGCCTTCGCAGGCCGTCAGGGAGCGGGAGACCTCGTAGTTGAAGTCCACGTGGCCCGGGGTATCGATGAGGTTCAGCACATAGTCCTGCCCGTCGTCGGCCCGGTAGTTGAGCTTGACAGCCCGGGCCTTGATGGTGATGCCCCGCTCCCGTTCCAGCTCCATATTGTCAAGGATCTGCTCCTCCATCTCCCGCTTGTCCACGGTGTTGGTCTCCTCCAAGAGGCGGTCCGCCAGGGTGGACTTGCCGTGGTCGATGTGGGCCACGATGGAAAAGTTGCGAATCTTGGATAAATCAGTCATAAGCTTCTCCTGTCAGTATTGCTTCCAGCTCCTCCATGGTCCGGGCGATGACCGCGGCGCCGACGGCGTCCAGCTCGTCGGGGGCCGCGTAGCCCCAGGCCACGCCGATGCAGGGAAGGCCGCATTCGGCAGCGCCGAGCACGTCATATTTCGTATCGCCCACCAGGACGGCGGAGGCCGGGTCCGCGCCGCAGAGGGTCAGGGCCCGTTCCACCACGTCCCGTTTTCTGTCATTCCCCGCGCCGGGGCGGCTGCCGGAGATCACGTCGAAGCGGTCCCGAAGTCCGGCCCGGTCCAGCAGCAGCTCCGCCAGGGCCTGAGGCTTGGAGGTGGCGACGCCCAAGGTCAGGCCCGCGGCCCTTAGCCGGTCCAGCAGGGCTCCGACGCCGGGAAAGGGTGTGCTCTCATAGACGCCGATGGGGAGATACCGCTCCCGGAAGTCCGTCACAAGCGCCAGAGCCTGGGCTTCGTCCACGCCGTAGACCTCCATGAATTTTTCTATCAGGGGCGGCCCGGCGAAGCAGCGCAGCGCCTCCAGCGGCGCGTCGATCCCATGCTTCGCCAAGGCGTATTGAATGCTTTTTGTGATGCCCTCTACCGTGTCGAAGAGGGTCCCGTCAAAGTCGAAGAGTGCAGTCTTGATCATAGGAGCCTCACGCTTCCGGCTCCGAGCTTGGCTTTTGGGCAGGCTCTGATGCAGCCTCCGACTTCGGTTCGCCGTCGGTTTTGTCCTTTATATTCGCCTTCGAGGCCGCCGCCTTTTCCGCGGCGCGGCGCTTGGCCGCCAGCTGGTCCAGGATGCGCTTCTCGCGGCTCTGGCTGGTGAAGATCAGGATCTGCCGCGTCTTGCTCATCTGGCGCAAAGTGTCCAGAGCCAGAGCCGCCCGGTTGTCGTCGAAGTAGACCAGGGCGTCATCCAGCACGATGGGGGCCTCCGGCAGCAGCAGCTCGCAGATGGCCAGACGCAGGGCCAGATAGAGCTGGTCTACCGTGCCGCCGCTGAGATAGGCCAGGGCGCGGAAGCTATCGCTGCCCGTCGGGCGGACCGTGACATGCAGCTCCCGGTCCAGTTGGATCTCGTCGTACTTGCCGCCGGTGAGACGGCGGAAGAGGGCTCCGGCCTTCTCGCAAAGCAGCGGGGCAAAGCGGGCCCGCATGGCTTCGTCGGCCTCCTTCAGGGCTGTGCGTGCCATGTCAAGGGCAGCCAGACGCTCCTCCATGCGGGAGATGCGGCGCCGCAGCGCCTCGCCTTCGGCCTCCAGGGCCAGGGGGTCTCCCATCTGGCCCAGAGCGCCGGAGAGCTGGTCGGCCTGGGAGGACAGGGCTTGGATCTGAGCGTCCAGGCTCTCCAGCCGCTGGGCTTCGGTCTCCCTGTCAAAGTCCTCCAACCGCTGGGCTTCGGCATTCGCTATGTCCTCGCCCAAGGCCATTCGGAGGTCCAGAAGCTGGTGCATCCGCTGCTCCTCCGCAAGCTTGGCCTTTGCCAAGGCCTGGTAGGCCTGGGCGGCTTTGCGGAAGAGCTCCGCCGCGGTGTCCGGCTCGCCGCAGCCGGGGGAAAGCTCCTCCAGCCGGGCGAAAATCGCATCCTTGCGGTCCGCCAGCTTCGCCAGAATCTGACGGCTCACGCCGCCGTCCTCGTCCCGTTCCCGGTCTTCCAGACTGCGAATATATTCGATGCCCCGCAGGACAATGCCCTTCGCGTTTTTCACCTCGTACTGCTCCAGGATGGCTCTGGCCTGTCGCTGCAGCTCCAGATACGTCTCTCGCAGGCGATTGAAACGGACCCGCTGAACGATCCAAAGGGCCAGGCCCCCCAGGGCGAGCGCGGAGCCCACCACCACCAGAGGCAGCAGGGGCAGCAGCGCTCCGCCAAATCCCACGCCCAAACCCACTAAGACCATTGCAAGCCAGAGCAGGGAGCGGCTGCGGCGCGGACGCTCCGCGCTGCGGGCCTTTTGGATGAGGGTGGCGTCGGCAGCCGCCTTGTCGTGGGCCTCTTCCGGCCCCATGCGTCCGAAAATCGGGTCTGCCTCCGGCAGCTCCAGCTCCGAGAGGGAGATGCCGCCCTCGGCAGCGGCCTTTTCCAGGTCCGCCTGGAGTTCCTGAAGCTCGGTCTGAAGCGCTTGCAGTTCCTCTTCCTTCGGGAATTCGGCGCAGACGGCCTCCAGGCCGGTCCGCTCCGCGACGGCTGCATCCAAGGCAGCCTGAGCGGCGTCCAAGCGCTCCCGGCGCTCGCTCTGCTCCAGTTCCTCCAGCTCCGTGAGGAGCGTTCTGCATTCCTCCCGCTCGGTTTTCAGGCTGCGGAGCTGGCGTTCCAGTTCGCTCAAACGGCTGCGGCCCGCGGCGATCTCCTCCAGCCGGGCTTGTATATGGTTCAGGTCCTCCCGGGCTGCGGGCAGGGCGCCGGTATCGCCATCCACGAGGGCCTTTTGCATTTCTGCAAGTTTTTCCTCTGTCTCCGCGTAGGCGTAGTCCTCGTTGCCGGAGGTGACAAGGCCGCAGAGGCGCTTTTCCAGCCGGGCGTCGGCGGAGACGGAGATATGCTGCTGCCGCAGACAGCCGCTGCGGGCATAGACCGCAGCCTCCACGCCCAGCAGGCTCTGGCCGCAGCTCTCCCCGCTCAGGGCTTCGACGTTCTCTCCGGTGTCGGTATCCCAGGCACGGAAGTCCGCCATCGGCCCGGTCTCGGAGCTGCGCTCCAGGGTGAGATGCCGCTCCCCGTCGCTCAGCTCCAGGGTGCCGGACATGGACTTTCCGCTCCAGGGCTGATATTTCAATTGGTCGGGCAGCTTGTTGGGGCGGAGCTTGTCCTTTGGCTTGACGCCGTAGAACATCGTCAGCAGGAAGGCCAGCCAGGTGGATTTGCCCGTCTCGTTGCAGCCGTTGATGACGTTGAGGCCGGGCTTCAGCTTCAGCTCGCGCTCCTCCAGCTTGCCGAAGGTGGCGCGCATGGTTCGGATGATCACAGGCCCGTCACCTCCCGTCCCTCCAGAATGTCCAGTCCCAGGCGGGCTGCTTGGAGCGCAAGACGGCGTCCTTTGGCATCCTGGGCCCGGTCATAGCTGTCTTTCATGTTGCGGAGAAATTCGCTCTTGAGGGTGTCGGTCTCCGCGCTCTGCCAGAAGCTCGGCAGGGGCAGGGTCTCGTCCACCAGCTCCAGGGCGTAGAACCGGGGAGCCAGGGCGCTGCGCAGAGCCTCCGCATCGAAGGGCTCGCAGGTCCCGGTCAGGGTGATGCGCCAGAGCTTGCCGTCCGCGTCGTGGGGCAGCGTGGCCTCCACGTCCGCCAGGGGCGAAGCGGTAACGGGGACCGTCAGGGTCTCATAAACGCGGCCCCCCAGGTCAATGGGGTGCACGGTGCAGTCCTCCGTGTCCAGCTCCACCAGCCAGGCCCCCTGGGGACCGGGCTCGTCAAAACTCCGGGCAATGGCGCAGCCGGGCACGCAGACGACGGTGCTTCCCACCTGCATCCGCTCCGCCCTGTGCTGATGGCCCAGGGCCAGATAGCGCAGGCGGGAATTGCGGATCTCCTGTTCGGAGATGGGGTCATAGGGGGAAGCGGGGTCTCCCAGGACGCCGTGCAGCACCATAATGGTGGGGATGCCCTCCTCCGGGGCCATAAAGTCCCGCAGCAGGCCGCCCTCCCGGGGCTCCTGGAAGGCCGCGCCGCAGACGCAGATATCCGGGTCCGTGAGGCGGACCGTGGAGATCTCCCGCGTTTTGAAAATATGCACGTTCTCCGGCCAACGCACGGTGGCGTAGACGGATTCTGGGGTATAGGGGTCAGAGCTGCCCGGCGCGATGAAGACTTTTGTGTCCAGGCCGCCCAGGAGCTCCAGGAGCAGCTCCACGGTCTCCCGGCTGACGGTGGAGGAGGCAAACACGTCTCCCGCCAGCAGCAGAAGGTCGCAGGCCCGCTCCCGGCACAGCTCGGCCAGGCGGCGGAGCATCTGGCGCTCGTCCTCCCGCCGCTGGGCCGCCTGCTCCGGGGCCAGCGCTTCAAAGGAGCCGTCCAGGTGCAGATCAGCCGCGTGTAGTATCCGTATCATGGCAGAATATCCTTTCTGTCCGGGTGCAGCGCCCGGTTGAACTGTCGAGGGTAAAAATGACGCCTTCCAGCTTGCAGGGGCCGGGGGCCGTCTCGTAGCGGGAGTTGAGGCCGCCGCGGAAGCTGGCAATGGACTGTTCCACCCGGACCCCTAAGACGGAGTAGATGGGGCCGGTCATCCCCAGGTCCGTGACGTAGCCGGTGCCCTTGGGAAGGATCTGGTCGTCCGCCGTAGGGACGTGGGTGTGGGTCCCCCAGAGGGCAGAGACGCGACCGTCCAGATGCCAGCCCAGGGCCAGCTTCTCGGAGGTGGCCTCCGCGTGGAAATCCACGAGGATGAGCTTTGAGCGGATCTCCTTCAGCAGGCGCTCCGCCAGCAGGAAGGGGTTGTCCGGCCCAAATTTCATATCGCAGCGGCCAATCAGGCTGAGGACCGTGACAGGCCCCGCCTTGGTGTCGTAGACGCCCAGGCCCCGGCCCGGATAGAGGGGCGAGTCGTTGGCCGGGCGGAGGATATAGGGGCTGTCCTCCAAGAAATGGGCGATCTCCCGGCGGTTGTAGCTGTGGTTGCCTAAGGTGATCACGTCGGCCCCGGCTTCGAGAATGCTCTCCGCCTGCCGCGGCGTAATGCCCACGCCGGAGGCGTTCTCGCCGTTTACCACGCAAAAATCCACGCCGCAGCGCCGCCGCAGGGGGCGAAGCTCCCGGCTCAGGAGCTGCAAGCCGCTGGTTCCGCAGACATCTCCCACGGCCAAGACCCGAAAATCCATCCCAGGCCCTCCCTATCTCATAGTAAGTCATCTTATATTATACAGGCAAGGCTGACAAATTGCAACGGTTTTTTGCCTGGATGTGAAAGCTCTGATGCAGGCCAAAAATGCAGAATTCATCAATTTATGATTGAAATTCTTGTTCAAATCGGATATAATAAGAGAAAGTATCGTTAAAATGGCTGGGTATGTCCCAGTCTGGAAAGGAATGTTTTACCATGGGTCAGGTCATTTCCGTCACATCCGGCAAGGGCGGCACCGGCAAAACGACCATCTGCGCCGCCATTGCCTCCTGCCTGGCCGCCGAAGGCTTTCGGGTCCTCTGTATCGACGCGGATATGGGGCTGCGCAATTTGGACATCTCCTTAGGGATGGCCGAGCTCGCGCCTATCTCCTTTGCCGACGTACTCTCCGGCCGCTACAGTCTCAGCGAGGCCACTCAGCACCCGGAGATCCCCAATCTCTATCTGCTCACCGCCCCTGTAGCGGAGAAGCCCGAGACCATTCGCTTTCAGGATTTCTGCTCCCTGCTGGAGACTGTGCGGGAACACTTTGATTTCTGTCTCATCGACTCCCCTGCCGGGATTGGCGACGGCTTCCACTTTGCCACCCTCTACGCCGACCGCATCCTCATTGTGGCGACGCCGGACCCCGCCTCCCTGCGGGACGCCGGAGGCACCGCCGACCAGCTCCGCCGCATGGGCAAGCAGGACCTGCGGCTGGTGGTCAACCGGGTCACGCCTGCCGTCTTCCGCCGTCTGGACTGGACCGTGGACGACATGATGGACGAGACCGGGCTGCCCCTGCTGGGCCTTGTGCCGGAGGACCGGCACGTGGTCATGGCCGCCGCCGCCAACCGTCCGCTGATCAGCTTTACGGACCTCGGCGCGGCCCTGGGCTGTCTCCACGTCACCCGCCGTCTGCTGGGACATAAAGTGCCGCTGCTCAAGCGGTGAGCCCGCGCTTCTACATCGTTTCTATTGACCCCCGATACTGAAAAGGAGGTTTCCGAATGAATATCACCATCATGGCCCACGACAAAAAGAAGGAGCTTATGGTGCAGTTCTGCACCGCCTACAAGAGCGTTCTGGCAAAGCACAACCTCTCCGCCACGGCCACCACGGGCCGCCTTGTGGCGGAGGCCACCGGTCTGCCCATCTCGCTCTTCCTGGCCCATAATCAGGGCGGCCATCAGCAGGTGGACGCCAGGATCGCCTACAACGAGATTGACATGGTCCTGATGTTCACCGACCCTAACAGCAAGGACCCCTGGGACAACCAGTACACCCTGCGGACCCTGCTCCTCTGCGACGCTCACAACGTCCCCGTCGCCACCAACCTCGCTACGGCGGAGCTGCTGATCCTCGGCCTCCAGCGCGGCGATCTGGATTGGCGCGAGCTGGTGCATAACAATAAACGCTGAAATGACGACGTACTCGGAAAAAACGGTCGAATTTCTGTGGAGCTTAAGGTTGAACAACAGCCGTGAATGGTTCCAGGCCCACAAGGCCGAATACGAGGCCCTGATGCACCGGCCCACCAAGGAGCTGGCGGACGCCCTGTTTGAGCACCTGCGGGGCAAGTACCCAAAGCACGACTGGAATCTCCACATCTCCCGCATCTACCGGGACGCCCGGCGGCTCTATGGACGCGGCCCCATGAATGACCACCTCTGGTTCACCCTCTGGGCGGACCGGGAGGAGGGCGGCGGCCCGGCCTTCTGGTTCGGCTTCGAGCCCGAGGGCTGGAACTGCGGCATGGGCCTCTGGCCCGGCGGCAACGTCACCTTAGAGCGCTTTCGGGCCCAGGTCCGGCGAGACCCGGCTCCCGCGGAAGCCCTGGTCCGCCGCCTGGAAACCCAGGATGTTTTCGCCCTGACTGGAGACGCCTACAAGAAGCACAAACTGGAGACCACGCCCCTGCTCCAGAGCTGGGTGGATAAGAAATGGCTCGGCATCGAATGCAGCCGCCCCCACGGTGCGCTGGACCTGTCCGGAGACCTGTTCGACTTCATCCGCGACGGCTACGATTGGCTGATGCCATTTTACGAATATTTCCTGACCCTCCCGGAGCTGGAGGGATACGTCCCGATCACCCCGTAGCGCGGGCAATCTGCCCGCCCGTTCCCCGTAGCGCGGGCAATCTGCCCGCCCGTTCCCCCGTAGCGCGGGCAATCTGCCCGCCCGTTTCCCCGTAGTGCGGGCTATCAGCCCGCTGTCCCCTTGTCCACAGCTCGGGCTATCGGCCCGCATAACCCACCTTTATTATTATTCTTATATGGACAACAAAGCCTCCTCCGCGTCCGGTCCCCGGACATTCCGAAAGCCAAACCGTATTCCCGGTTATAATTACTCTGCGCCGGGGTACTATTTCCTTACGATTTGCACAGTTGGCCACGTTCCTCTGTTTGGTCGGATTGTTGCTTGTCAGGACGGTTCCCAGCCTGCAAGGATGTTACTGAATTCAGTCGGGCGAACAGTCGAACAGGCAATTCTCGCAATCCCGGACCATTATCCTGGCACAGCAGTGGATAAATATGTTGTAATGCCGAACCATGTCCATCTTATTCTTGTAATCTCTGACAGCTTGGAAAAAGCGCCAAGCGTTTCCAGAGTCGTACAGCAATTCAAGCGTGCGGTTTCGATCCATTTGGGAAAAAGCGTTTGGCAAGAGGGGTTTTACGACCATGTGATCCGTGGGGATGCGGATTACCGGGAAATCTGGACGTATATCGACAACAATCCCGTAAAATGGGCGAGAGATAAGTATTATCGAGAAGGATAATAATAATTGCGGGCAGATTGCCCGCGCTACAGCGTCCTTGCGGGCAGATTGCCCGCGCTGCAGCGTCCTTGCGGGCAGATTGCCCGCGCTACATACCTACATGGAGGTAATTATCATGGCAACGATCACCCCCCGGACCTTATCCGGGTTTATGGAGCTGCTGCCCGGGCCGCAGCAGCAGATGGAGCGTTTTTTGCAGACGCTCCGCGATACTTACGCGCTCTACGGCTTCACGCCCCTGGACACGCCGCTGGTGGAGTCCGCCGAGATCCTGCTGGCGAAGGGCGGCGGCGAGACCGAAAAGCAGATCTACCGCTTCCAGAAGGGCGACGCCGACCTGGCCCTGCGCTTTGACCTGACGGTCCCCCTGGCGAAATACGTCGCTATGCACGCGGGCGAGCTGGCGTTCCCCTTCCGCCGCTTCCAGATCGGCAAGGTCTACCGCGGCGAGCGGGCCCAGCGGGGCCGCTTCCGGGAGTTCTATCAGGCCGACATCGACATCATCGGCGACGGCAAGCTGGACATCGCAAACGAGGCGGAGATCCCCGCCGTCATCTATTCCACCTTTACGCGGCTGGGGCTGGAACGCTTTCAGATCCGCGTGAACAACCGCAAGATCCTCAACGGCTTCTACTCCATGCTGGGCCTTTCGGAGCAGTCCGGCGCCATCATGCGCACAGTGGACAAGCTGGACAAGATCGGGCCTGAAAAGGTCCGCGCTCTGCTGGTGGAGGAAGCCTCCCTCACAGAAGAGCAGGCCGATGAGATCCTGCGTTTCATCGCCATCCGCGGCACCAACGCGGAGGTCCTGGAAGCTCTGAAGGCCTATCAGGGAAAAAACGAGCTCTTTGACGCAGGTCTGGAGGAGCTGGGGACTGTAGTGAAGTACCTGGCCGCCTTCGGCGTGCCCGAGACCCACTTCGCCGTGGACCTCACCATCGCCCGGGGCCTGGACTACTACACCGGCACCGTCTACGAAACCCTGATGCTGGATCACCCCGAGATCGGCTCCATCTGCTCCGGCGGCCGCTATGACAATCTGGCGGCGTACTACACCGACCGGCAGCTCCCCGGCGTGGGCATTTCCATCGGCGTTACCCGACTGTTCTATGTGCTCCAGGAGCAGGGAATGCTGAACGGGGCGCTCAACACCGCCCCCGCCGACGTGCTGGTGCTGCCCATGACCCAGGACCTGACCGCTGCCGCCGAGGCCGCCACCTACTTCCGGAGCCGCGGCATCCGCACCCAGCTCTATACCGAACAGAAAAAGTTCAAGGCCAAGCTGGGCTATGCCGACAAGTTAGGCATCCCCTTCGTCGCCTTCCTGGGCGAGGACGAGATCGCGGCAGAGAAAATCTCGCTGAAAAACATGAAGACAGGAGCACAGGAGCTGCTGAGCTTGGAAGCGGCAGCAGACACTGTCCTGGCCGTGATGGAAGACAGAAACAACGGAAAATTGATCAAAGCGTAAATCTGGTCGGCAGATCGCCGACGCTGCATAAAGAGGTAATGAACATGACCCAAAACAGAACGCATACCTGCGGGGAGCTGCGGCTCTCTGACGCGGGCAAGACTGTCCGCATTGCCGGCTGGATGGAGAATCTCCGGGTGGTCGGCGCCAACTTCGGCTTTATGGTGGTCCGGGATTTCTACGGCACCACCCAGGTCGTCATCGAGTCCGAGGAAATGATGAACGCCGCCAGAGCCGTCAACAAGGAATCCACCGTTGCCGTGGACGGCATTGTCCGGGAGCGGGATTCCAAGAACCCCAAGCTGCCCACCGGCGAGATCGAGATCGTCCCCACCCGGATCGAGGTCCTGGGCAAGTGTTTCCACAACGAGCTGCCCTTTGAGATCAACCGCAGCCGCGAGGCTGACGAGACCGCCCGGCTGAAGTACCGCTATCTGGACCTCCGCAACCCGGCAGTGAAGGAGAACATCGTGCTCCGCTGCAACGTCATTGCCGCCCTGCGGCAGGCCATGCTGGAGCGGGGCTTCCTGGAGATCACCACCCCCATCCTGACGGCCTCCTCCCCCGAGGGCGCCCGGGACTATCTGGTCCCCGCCCGGAAGCACCCCGGCAAGTTCTATGCCCTGCCCCAGGCTCCGCAGCAGTTCAAGCAGCTGCTCATGACTGCGGGCTTTGACCGCTATTTCCAAATCGCCCCCTGCTTCCGCGACGAGGACGCCAGAGGCGACCGCAGCCCCGGCGAGTTCTACCAGCTCGACATGGAGATGGCCTTCGCGACCCAGGAGGACGTGTTCGCGGTCCTGGAAGAGGTGCTGCCCCCCATCTTCGCCAAATACGGCAAGTACAACGTCGCCAGCAAGCCTCCCTTCCAGCGCATCCCCTATCTGGAAGCCCTGGAGACCTACGGCTCCGACAAGCCGGACCTCCGCATCGACCTGACCGCAAAGAACGTCACGGCTCTGTTTGAGGGCACGGAGTTCGCTCCCTTCCAGGGCAAGACCGTCCGGGCCGTCCCCATCAGCGGCTGCACGCTGACCCGGAAGCAGATCGAAAAGCTGCTGACGGACTGCGAGGTCCAGAGCGGCAGCAAGGGCTACTGGTTCAAGACCGACGAGTCCGGCGCCATCGCAGGCGGCGTGGCGAAATTCGTGGACCCGGAGAAGGCAAAAGCCCTGCTGGACCTTCAGCCCAACACCCTGGTGGTCCTGGCGACCGAGACCAAGAACATCGGCGTCATCATCAAGACCTTCGGCGCGGCCTGCCCGGGACACATGGACCGGGAGCGCTACGAGTTCTGCTGGATCGTGGACTTCCCCATGTACGAGATCGGCGAGGAGAGCGGCGAGCTGGAATTCTGCCACAACCCCTTCTCCATGCCCGAGGGCGGGATGGAGACCCTGCTCAAGGCGGAGCGGGGCGAGATCGACCCCCTGAGCATCCTGGCCCAGCAGTACGACATCGTCTGCAACGGCGTGGAGCTCTCCTCCGGCGCGGTCCGGAATCACGATCCCGAGATCATGATCAAGGCTTTTGAGTTCGTGCGGCTTGGCGAGGAGGACGTGAAGGCCAAGTTCCCGGCTATGTACAACGCCTTCACCTACGGCGCCCCTCCCCACGCAGGCGTGGCCCCCGGCGTGGACCGGATGGTCATGCTGCTGGCCGGTGTAGACACCATCCGCGAGGTCATCCCCTTCCCCATGAACAAAAACGCCCAGGACGTGATGATGGACGCCCCCACCGCCGTCAGCCAGAAGCAGCTGGACGAGGTGCACATCGCCATCGTCAAGGACGAGTAATTGGAATCGAACAAGAAAGCTGTGCGGTCCTGCGATTTGCGGGGCCGCACAGCTTTCTTGTTCGATATTTTATGGAGTTGCCGCAGAAGCCGTTTCCAGGGTTTCCTTTATCCGCAGGATGCGCAGGACGCTCTCGTCGATGCGGGCCTCCGGGAGCTCTCCCTTCCGCACGGCATCTAAGACCGCGTCATAGGCCTCCTGCAAATGCTCGGACACCAGCAGCAAATCGTTCCCCGCCCGGAGGGCCAGGACCGCCGCCTCGCCGGGCGTATAGCGTTGGGTGATGGCCTTCATTGCAAGACCGTCCGTGATCAGAAGGCCCGGATAGTTTCCCGTCTCGCCCCGCAGGAGGCTCACTAACTGTTCCGACAGGGAGGCGGGCAGCTCGTCCCCGGTGGCCGCCGGGACGGCAATGTGCCCCGTCATGATTATCGGAATGCCGGAGGAGGCCGCGTAGAGGAAGGGCTTCAGTTCATCGCTGTCCAGCAGCTCCTCCATCGTGTAGGGCAGGGACGCAAAGCCCTTGTGCGTGTCCTCCGCCGTGCCGCCGTGGCCGGGGAAGTGCTTCCAGCAGGGCAGGACGCCCTGCTCCAGCAGGCCGTCAGAGAAGGCCCGGGCCATCTCCGTCACCAGCACCGGGTCGCTGCCGAAGGAGCGGCTGCGCACCACCTGATTCTCCGGATTCGTCAGCACGTCGGCGTCCGGCGCAAAGTCCACGTTGAAGCCCAGCTCCCGCAGACTGCCTCCGACCTGTGCGCCGAGCTGCCTGGCCCGCTCCACATCGCCGGAGGCGCCGACCTCCGTCATCGACGGCACCGGGTCCAGGCCGAAGGCCGGATTCCCGCTGACCCGGGCCACGACGCCGCCCTCCTCGTCCACGCAGAGGAAGAGGGACAGGTCCAGGGCTTCCCGGCTCATGACCTGCAAGTCAGCACAGAGGGCCTTCGTCTGGGCCGGGTCCTTCAGATTCCCGCCCATCAAGAGGACGCCGCCCACGGGCAGCTGTGCATAGGCCTCCCGCAGGCTCTCGTCCGCCGCGGTGATGTAATTTGTGGCTCCGGTCAGCGCTTCCGGTGTCACTACAAAGAGCTGCGCCACTTTCCCCTCCAGGGTCATAGCCGCCAAGCGCTCCGCCAGCGGGTCCGGCGCGTCGGTCGGGTCCGGCTCCGTCATCGGCTCTGTCATCGCTTCCGTTGCTGGCTCCGTTGTGGGGGAGCTCTGCGCTGCCGGTTCTGTTTGGGTCGTTGTCTCCCCCGATGTCTCCGGGACCGCGGAGGCTTCCCTTGTCGCCGCCAGGGCGGAGGACGGAGCGGGTTCGGGAGCTTTCCCGCAGCCTGTCAGCAGCCAGAGCGCCAATGCGCAGGCAAGGCAGCGGCACAAGTTTTTGTTCATGACAGTTCCTCCTGCGTCCTCAACGGGAAAACCTTTGTTTTCTGTACGTATCATACCCGCGCCGCACGGCTCTGTCAATCCCTTCGCTTGAAAATGTCGCCCAGCAGGCGACCAAAACCTCCGCTATTTGTGGTTTAATCAGTTTGTAAGGAACAACTACAAATCATAAAACGGAGGGTAAATCAATGAAACAGGAACTGAATCAGGAAACGAACCGCAGCAGCATCACCGAGCTGGTCTTCATCCTGGACCGCAGCGGCTCTATGGCCGGACTGGAGTCCGACACCATCGGCGGCTTCAACGCGATGCTGGAGAAGCAGAAGAAGCAGGACGGCCTCTGCTGGGTCTCCACGGTCCTATTCGCCAATGAATCCCAAGTGATCCATGACCGGGTGCGGCTGGAGGAGGTGCGGCCCATGACGGCGGACGACTACAGCGTGGGCGGCTGCACCGCGCTGATCGACGCCATCGGCGACGCCATCCGCCACATCGGGAACGTCCACAAGTACGCCAGACCCGAGGACGTGCCCGCCCACACGGTCTTCGTCATCACCACCGACGGCATGGAGAACGCCAGCCACCGCTACTCCGCCCAGGAGGTCCGGCAGTTGATCTCCCGGAAGCAGGAGCAGAACGGCTGGGAATTCCTCTTCATCGGCGCGAACATTGACGCCGTGCAGACCGCGGGCCGCTTTGGCATCGCCGAGGACCGGGCCGTCAACTACCGCGCAGACCGCAAGGGCACCCGGGTCCTCTATGAATGCGTCAGCCGGGCCGTGGGCCGCGTCCGGGCCAACGCCCCCATGGAAGCCAATTGGAGCCAGAGCATCCAGGCGGACTACGAGAGCCGGAAGCGCTGAGCAGCGCAAATCAACGGGAAGCAGAAGCACCATGCCGGTCCGGGATCGGCATGGTGCTTCGGCTCAGACCTCGGTGAAGAGCTCCCGGCAGAGCAGCTCCGTCTGCCGCGTCACCGCCGCGAAGTCCACGGCGGGGCGGTAGAGCTCCTCCATCAGGTCGTGGGCCGCCTTAGCCCGGCGCAACCACTCGACGGCCTGGCCCAGCAGCTGGGAGCCGGAGGCGGCCAGGGCCTTTAGGCCCTCCAGGGTCTCCCCTGTCAGCCCCTCCTCCATAGCGCTGTCCAGGTCCAGCCGGAGCATAGCAAGCCGGGCGCCCCGGAAGTCCGGGCGCAGCCGCACCCAGCCCTGAGAGCGGGCGGGAGCGATCACCGCCTCCACCGCCTCCGGCTCCAAGGGGTCCATTCCGAGGATCACGTCTTCCCCCGCGGCTGTCAGCCGCGCCGCCAGGCCCTGCATCAGCGCACCGCCGACGCCGTAGCCGTCGTAGATGGCCCAGAGCCGCTCCACGCCCGGGTCCAGGGTCATCAGGCCCTTGGGCGTCACGCCGCTGAGGTAGAGCCGCCGCCCGGTCCCCGGACGTTTGCCCTGGGGCAGCTTCTCGGGCAGGAGCTGCTCCAGGGCTTCCTTCGTCACCGCTTCCAGCCGTGTCCGGCTCAGCAGGCCGCGCCGGGCCTCCGTCAGGGAGGCCGCCGCCCGCAGACAGCCGTAGACCGGGCCGTAGCAGGCCTGATTGGCCGTCCTTGCCGCCCGGATCGCAGGCGCCAGAGCCCGCAGCTCCGCCTCCCGATAGCAGCGTCCTAAGTTAACATAATTTTCTCCGCAGCCGCAGAGCGCAGGCTCCACCACATGAGGCGCCGTACCGTCCACCAGGGCCAGCCCCAGCTCCGGCACCGTCACGCCGTCCAGCGAGTCGGGGTCCGAGGAGCAGAGCACACGCTCCACCGCCCAGCCACAGTCCTCCGCCCGGGCCGCCAGGGTCTTCATCAGGGTGGATTTCCCGCAGCCCGGGCCGCCCTTCAGAATCAGCAGCCGCCGGATGCGGGGGTCCGTCTGGAGCGCAGCGTACTCGGAGCGAAAACCCAACGGCGTATTCGCCCCCAAAAAGCAGGTATCAACCATCCGATCCCTCCTTCCTTTCGCATCCAGTCTATGCTCATTTGACCGTGGAGGTGAGAAAGCGGAAGCAGTCCGGCGCAATAGTCGGAGCTGCTTCCGCTTTAGAAAAGTTGATTCGGTAGGCGTCAGTGCCTGCATCGAACCTGTCCCGTATAGTTACGAAGAGGCGCAGGCGCTTGATACGCTCTCCCTACAGCGAGGAGGGTACATTGGTTTTGATTGGCTCACTCACCCAGAAAGGTCTCTGCTGGCGGGTCAAAAAGACCAGCGAGGGCGTCCCTGACCTTTCGCTTTTCCTTTTCATCGTGGATCTCCAGAACGACGGTATTTGCGCCGTCTCGTATTTGACGACTGAAGATCAGTCTGTCGCTGTCGAAGCTGTACTCTTTCTGAGGCGTGAAGCGCTTGCGGTCCCAGCACTGGAGCTCGTCGCACAGCCGCAGCAAATAGGCGATGGGCTCTTTTTCCATCGGTATTTTGAACTGACCGATGGTCACACCGCGCTGGTTCAGTTCCTGTACGTCTGTCCGATCGGAAGACGCACGTAAGTTGTGAACGGCAATGGCCTCCGCGGCAGACTGCGCATAATTCTGATACAGCTCTTCTTGGGCTAAAAACAAATCGACTTTTTCCTTTTGATCGTCAAACATCTCCACATTCCTGCTTTTTTCCAGATAATGACACAGGGCGTCCCGAACATACAGCAGGATGCAGGCACTGACGATCCCATGATCGTATAAGTTCCGTTCCTCCCTCGGCAGAGCTGTATACTGATAGTACACCTCGATTGGATTTCCGTCATTACTTAAGGTCAGCCGAACGCTTCGACCAAAACCATTGAAGTGCGACAGCTTTTTCTCCAGATCCAGCATCGTGGCGGCAGTCTTCGGGAGTAGCATACGGTCTCCGCAGTCCTCAGATTGGAAGTTCCCCTCCATACCGGCGTCAAAGGTGTCGGGGAAGAGGTGGGTCAGAGGCAGAGAAAGCATCTGTTTGAGCCAATTCAGCATCTGCTGCGCATACTGCCCGTTCCGGCTCTTGTCCTCGTTTTCAATCAGATAGCCCATATCGTGCCAGAGGGCTGTCATGATCCAGACAGCAAGGAATTCTTTCTCCTGCCAGACCTTCTGAATGGCCTCGCGCAGCGTCTCGTGGTTCTCATAGAGATAGAGGCCCAGCAGGAAAACCTTGAACATGTGGGTCAGGTGGTCCCGATAATTGGGATAGAAAGCGCCGCCGTGCTCCAGAGCAGCGAGCAGGTCGTAGTCCGGCGCCAGCCCCAGCTCCGGGTGGGTTGCCCAAATTGTCTTCATCAGCTCCATGGAGCCGACAAAGCGGTTGGTTTCGTTGGGGTCCAGGGCGTGTTCCAAAGCCTCCCACTCCGGGTCCGCTGTCCCAACGGCGCTATGATAGAGCTTTGATTGCTTTGCCCATTCCAGGAGATCCCGGTTGACACCCGCGATCCGCATTCGGCCCACCTCCGGTTCTTTTTTCTTTTTGTTTTCCTGTGTTTGCAGTTTTTCTATTTTCGTTCCGTTTTTTGACAGCCAAGCCGGGAATTCCGGATCATTCAATGAAAGTATCACGAGCCCGAAGGCAATGTCTTCTTGAGAAAGATTTTTTTTATACTCTGAGTGAATGAATGTGTCGATATTCATGAATCCCGTTTCCAAGAACTCAGGTAAATATGGTATTGATTTGACTCCATAATGTTTCGCATTCTCTATAATCTCTCGTTTGTTAGGTGGTAGAATGCTCATCGTATCCGATGTTGCATATTGATAAACTATAGTTGTAATATTCAACAGTCTTGTGCGTTCTACCATGTGCCAAACTCCAAATACTGCTTTTCCAGTAAATAAGTCAAGTATTTCGCGATTAAATAAAGGATAGAGTAATTCCACAAAGGTAAACATTCTAAATTTACCTTCCTGGTTCATCAGAATCGGATCATTGGTCCCATTGGTTCTCTCAAAGGCTTCTATCAGGGCATTCAGCTCATATTCCGCCCTGGATCCCTCTTTTTGGAGGGAGATCGTCTCCTTCTCTACCACCAGGCGCATTTCCCGGCATTCCTGAAGGATACGATTTCGAGCTTCATGGAAGAGTTCGCAGTAATCGTCCTCCTCCCAGGTCTTCCGATAAAGGCGAAAGCTCAGCAGCGCCTTTTCCTCATTGGCCTCCACGACCAGCACGGTATCGCCCTCCCGGAAGCGGGCGCCGAAGCGCCACTGCACGCCGTCCATTTTTTCCCAAAGGGCAATCATCAGCCGGTGGACCAGGCTGGCGGGCAGGTAGGTCAGCTTCATCGTATAGACCAGAGGTTCCCCTAAGTATGTCGGTTCGATATGCTCCGGTTTCCGAGCGGGCAGCACGCCGGGAATGAACTCCTTATCCTCTTCGGCGCAGTAGTAGGAGTGCTGGAACTTTCGCATGACCTCCAGGATATACTTGCGCTCTTCCTTTGTCTTATATTTATAGTTTTTGTAGACCGTATTATATTGCTCACTGTTCAGCAATTCATGAAGATCTTCCTTGCTCAGCCTGGCGCTGGCGGAAAGATGGACCCCATTGTTCAGGATGCGGTAGATGCCGTTGGTCAGCCAGGCTGGGCGCAGCACCTTGTACTCCCGCAGCTCTTTGGCGCTCATGGGGGCGTTTTTGTGGTAGCTGAAGCAGATGCCCATGTCGTTGAACCAGTCCAGCAGCCACATCCGGATGGATTCGGTGTTGTCATCGTTTCCACTAAGTCCATGTTTTGCACAGACCCTTCGGTAGTCCTCCAGGGTGATATAGTTCTGCTCCATATCCAGGAGCTCCCGGCGAATATCGGCCCAGCTCTGCGGCAACTCCAGACGGATGCTGTCCAGCTTCTGCACCTGGCGCAGGATCGCTTTGGTGATACGCTCGTTAAAAACCTCCGGGCTGTCGTTTTTCGCCGAGAAATAGATAATATCCGTCAGCCGCGGGCAGATGTCCCGCAGCTCCTTCGGGTCGATCTCGCTCTCCGCCGAGGCGTTGTGCCACTGGTTCACCGCCAGCAGCACCGAGACCTGGTCGGAAAAGCCCGCCACAGTCCGCAGCCATTTTCTGGCCTGGGGCATGGCGGTGCCAGGGTCTCGATTGCTGACCACCACCACATAGCAGGTGCGTTCCGTCAGGAAGCAGCGGTGCATGGACTGCATGATCTCCTGGCCGCCGAAATCCCAGAAGTTGATG
The DNA here is from genome assembly GCA_017429325.1 of Oscillospiraceae bacterium. Lineage (GTDB taxonomy): Bacteria > Bacillota > Clostridia > Oscillospirales > Oscillospiraceae > JAFRPC01. The sequence goes on from JAFRPC010000042.1 coordinate 23,381, forward strand.
CGGGTCCCGTCTCCGCAGTCGTAGGGCCGGATGTCCACGCCGGGGGTCGAATCCGTTTTGTAATCCTTCTGGACGCCTTTCTGTTCCAGCCGCAGAACCGTGTGGGTCTTTCCCACGCCGCTCTCCCCCAGAAAAATGACCTTGCCCTCATTGATCTTTACTTTGGTTTGAAAACAATAGGCTTCAAAAATCTTTTCCCGAGGCAGACGGAACAGAGCTTCCGGCTGCTTGGCAATGGTCGTACCCTCTAATCGCAGTTCCGAAACCCTCGCAATACAGAAGTCCGGGACCCGGTCAAGATGAAGATTTCTCGCCGATAACAGATCTAACTTCTGTAGATCCTTCAGCGGCTCCAAATCATGTACCTCTGTGTTGTCCAGCCATAGTCCCTGTAACTTTGTCAATCCGGATAATGGCTTTAGATCCTTTACTTGGGTATCGGTAAAAGATAGCGCTTCTAATGATCTAATTTCCGCCAGTGGCTGCAGATTCATGACAGATGTACAATTAAAGGTCAACCCATTGAGCTTCCTCATTTTTGAAAGCGGCTCTAAGCTATCCACTTTAGTTGTTGAAAGATATAAGGTTTCTAAACTCGAAAGACCTGATAAGGGAGATAAATCCTGAACTTCGGTATCACTTAGTAAAAGACGTTTTAATACCGTCAAGCCTGAAATGGGCTGCAAATCCTGTACTTGAGATTTGCGTAGATCCAGACTCGTCAGCGCTGTTAGAGTAGATAGCGGCTGTAAATCTTGTATTTGTGTATCGCGAAGGTCTAGTCTTGTCAATGACGACAAGCCAGACAGAGGATATAGATCGGAAACATCAGTAAATGATAAATCCAATTCTCTCAAACACGGGCAGGCTTTCACTAAGTTGGATAAAAACCCGGCCTGCATTATTCTCTTTACTATTCTACTTTTTCCTGTTATATATGAAATATTTGAAATGCTTTTCAAAGCGCTAAGTCGCTCTCGCAGTTCAGAGGAGGCCGGTACACCATTCCAGAGCAGTTTTATAACCTCATACAATTCCGCAGTCTCCGGCCATTTTTTGTTCTCTTCCATATGCCGCACTCCTTTCACTCGTGGCGATTCGCGCCGCGTCGTCTTTTGTCTATTTTTTAGAATAACAGAGATTCGATGATTTTTCAACTCTTTTCGTATGATGAAATAGAAGGGATTGACAAATGAAAAAACAACGTATAAAAAATAACTATTCACATCCGCTGCGACAGGAGATTGCTTATGTTCGTACCAGTCGATCGATCGAATCTTTGGCAGGCTGCTGGGATACACTCTGTTTCCTGGCAGGCGTCTCACCGGGCCTTTTGCGCTCCGGACTTTATCGCTCTGCACACGCCAGAGCGGCAGGAGGCTTACGTGCGTCGTAAAATGAGTGAAGGAAGCCGCTTATATCTGCTGGTGGAGAAAAAGCCCGTCGGGATCGTGTCGGTCCGCGGCAGCCTGATCGAAGACCTCTACGTGCTCCCGGCGGAGCAGCGGAAGGGCTACGGAACGAGGCTGCTGGAATTCGCCGTGGGACAATGCTCTGGCCTCCCGACGCTTTGGATCCTGGAAAACAACATAGGCGCGGAACGGCTGTACCGCAGGCTGGGCTTTCAGCGAACTGGGCGGGTCCATACCGTCACCGACGGTCTCACGGAGATAGAGCTTGCGTACCGGCGGGAGGACGCTGGGATGGGAAACTGCGTTTAAGGCAGAATAAACAATTATCTCCACCAAGAAAAGGGACATCCTTTCGGATGTCCCTTTTCTTGGTGGAGATAAGCGGGATCGAACCGCTGACCTCTTGAATGCCATTCAAGCGCTCTCCCAGCTGAGCTATACCCCCAAGTGATCGGGAAACGGGCGTTTCCCTCACAGCAACGGTATTATAGCACAGGGGTTTTCAAAATGCAAGCATTATTTTTCGATTTTGCAAAAAATTTCTTTGTGGATAAAACACAGGGGGCGCCAGCTCATCCGCCCCAGTGTGCGCACTGGGGCACCCTCCCTTCAAGGGGAAGGCTTTGGGCCGGCAGATTGCCGGCGCTACAGGGTAGTCCCTTCCAGGAGGCAGACTGCGTGGCAGGCGATGCCCTCTCCCCTGCCGGTGAAGCCCAGGCGTTCTTCCGTGGTGGCCTTGACGTTGATACGGGAGGCTTCCACGGCGAGGGTGGCGGCCAGGTTTTCCCGCATCTGCGGGATGTGCGGGGCCAGCTTCGGGGCCTGAGCGATGACCGTCACGTCGATGTTCCCCACCCGGAAGCCCTTCTCCTTCAGCAGGTTCCGGACGTAGGCCAGGAGCTTCTGGCTGTCAATGCCCTTGTAGGCGGGGTCCGTGTCCGGGAAGTGCCGCCCGATGTCCCCAAGGCCTGCGGCTCCCAGCAGGGCGTCCATGACCGCGTGGGTCAGCACGTCGGCGTCGGAGTGACCGTCGAGGCCCAGGGGGTATTCGAGCTTCACGCCGCCTAAGATCAGGTCCCGACCGGGGACCAGGCGGTGTACGTCGTAGCCGTGCCCGATCCTCATGTTGTCTGCCTCCGCTTCAGCAGGGCCTCTGCCAGGATCAGGTCGGTGGGGGTCGTCACCTTCAGATTTTCGTCGCTGCCGGGGGTGATGACCACGTTGACGCCGTACTGCTCCGCAGCGGAGCAGTCGTCGGTCAGCTCCAGCTTTTTGGCAATAGCCTGGTTCAGGGCGGCCCGATAGAGGTCCAGCGCAAAGACCTGGGGCGTCTGCACGGCATAGAGGCCGCTGCGGTCCGGGGTGGACTCCACCACGCCGCCGTGGACGACCTTGACGGTGTCCTTGACGGGGACGGCGGGGGCGGCGGCATTGAACTTCGCGGCCTTGCGGACCGCGTCGTGGATGACCTTCTGGGACACCAGGGGACGGGCACCGTCGTGGATGGCCACAAAGCCGCACTGCTTGGAGACCTGGTCCAGCCCGGCCCGGACGGAATCCGCCCGGGTCTCGCCGCCCTTGCAGATCTTTGTCACCTTGGAGAGCTTCTTTTCGACGCAGAGCTCGCCCAGGGGCTGGAGCAGCTCGTCCCGCGTGACAAGCACGATCTCCTGGATGTCCTCACTCTGCTGAAAGGCCTGGAGCGTATGGACGATCAGCGGCTCGCCGCAGAGCTCGGCCATAATCTTATCCGTGCCCTCCATGCGAGTCGCCTTCCCGGCTGCCACCACCACAGCCGCGCACTTGGCACCGCGGGTAGAGATTTTTCTCAATACAGAAGTAACGCTCATATTCGTTCCTCCTCGTTTTTGTCGAAAGTTTCTGCCTCGGGCGGGCGGTCAATGACCGCCCCTACAGGCGGGTCTGTTGCCTGTTGCCCGTTGCCTGTTGCCTTGTCCAGGCGGGGGGACAACGGACGGCTAAGAGCCGTCCCTACAGGCGGGTCTGTTGCCTGTTGCCTGTTGCCTTGTCTGTCCGGGGACGGCGGGCGGTCATTGACCGCCCCTACAGAGCCATAACGGTCTTTTTGAATTCCTTGCCGCGGACCATGAAGTTCTTGAACTTGTCAAAGGCGGGGCCCGCGGGCGAGAGGATCACCACGTCGCCGGGCTTTGCCGTCCGGGCGGCAAGCCGGATCGCCTCATAGAAATCCTCCTCATGCAGGATCTCCGGGCTGCCGGAGCGGTAGTTGGGGGCCGCCAGGACGGCGGCTTCGATTTTGGGCGCTGTGGCCCCGGTAAGGATCAGGGTCTTGACGTGCTCCACGATCTCCGGTCCCAGGGGCTCGAAGGGCACATGCTTGTCGTAGCCGCCGGCGATCAGAATGAGCTTTTGCGAAAAGCTCCGCAGGCCGGCGATGGTGCGGGTGGGCGAGGAGGCGATGGAGTCGTTGTAGTAGCGCACACCGTCCTTCTCCCGGACCAGCTCGATGCGGTGCTCTACCCCGCCAAAGCTGCGGGCCACCTCCCGGATGGTCTCAGGACTCACCAGCTCTCCCACAGCCAGGATGGCGGCCATATAGTTCTCGACGTTGTGGATGCCGGGCAGAAGGATGTCGGATTGGTCCAGGACCTTCTCGATGCGCTCCCCTTTGCGCCAGATGACCCCGTCCCGGAGGAAGACGCCCCGCTCCGGCTCCGTCAGCCGGGAGAATTCCAGCACCCGGCCCTTGGCCTTGGAGACAAAGGCGTGGGTGATGGGGTTGTCCCGGTTCAGGATCAGCAGGTCGTCGGCAGTCTGGTGGAGATAGAGGTTCTCCTTGGCCGTCACATACTCCTCCATGTCCTTATGGATGTCCAGGTGATTGGGCGAGAGGTTCGTGATGACGGCGGTGTGGGGGCTGTAGGGGAAGTACATGAGCTGGAAGGAGGAGAGCTCCAGCACCACCTTGTCGTCGGGCCGCATCTCGTCCGCCCGGTCCAGCAGTGGGGTCCCGATGTTGCCGCCCAGCCAGACCCGGAAGCCCTGTTTCTTCAGCAGCTCGGAGATCAGGGTGGAGGTGGTGGTCTTGCCGTCGGAGCCGGTGACGGCGATGATGTTCGCCGGGCAGACGGCAAAGAAGGCCTCCATTTCGGAGGTGATGACGGCGCCGCCCTCCCGCAGGGCCTTGATCTGCGGCGTGTCGGGGTGCAGGCCGGGGGTGCGGAAGACCACGTCTCCTGTGAGCCCGTCCAGATAGCCTTCCCCCAAGTGGAGCTTTGCGCCCTGGGCCTCCAGCTCCAGGACCTCCGCGTCCAGCTTGTCTCGGGGCGTTTTGTCACAGCAGCTCACGTCGATGCCATAGCGCAGCAGCAGCCGCACCAGAGGCCGGTTGCTGACCCCCACGCCCAGGACCAGGACGCGCTTGTTCTTCAGATTCTCAAAATACGTATCCAATCTCGTCATACGTTATCCCTCGCTGTCTGTTGCTGCCGTGTGCGGGCGCTCAGTGAGCGCCCCTACGGCGTTGTCTGTTGCCGTATGCGGGCGCTCAGTGAGCGCCCCTACAGCGTTATTCGTCCTGCATTTTGCATTCTTTTTCCCCGTTCCCGCCCTCGTCCGGAAATCAGCGTTGATGGTAGTGTAGGTACGCAATATAGCTGCGCTTGTAAGCTTGCTGGGCATTGCCTTGTGCGGCTTTCGCCGGATAAGCGTGCCCGACGCTTCCATAGTGTGTGGAAACCCTTCTCGTCCCACAAGAGATCCCGCTCGCCTTTCCGGACTACCTACGATCTCAGACGGCAGTGCGCCGTCCAATGATTCGTGTATGTCTCGTGGCGCACACTGTGCGCCGCTGCGGTCAGCTGTCCATTAATTCGGTGGTCCAGTTCAGGGATTGGATCTCTTCGTCCACCTCCCGGAGCTCTCTGGAAACCGCGTCCACCTGCTTTTGCAGCGTTGACACCTGGACGGTAGACAATACTTTGATCTCCTTCTGAGAATAACGGTCTGTCCGGGCGCTGGCGTTATCTAAAAAGGAGCGCATGATACCGACCCGCTTTGTCAGGCAGTCCCTGCGGGCAATGAGCTCTGTCAAGGTCTGTCCCTTTGATACAGTGCGGCTGTTGGTGAGATTGATTTGCGACATGAGGGTTTGCAGACGGTTCAGAAGGGCGTCCAGTTCCTTCAAAAGAGCCTTGGGGTCTTCCGCAGGCTCTTCGCCCTCCTGGACCTTTGCGTTGTTGTTGAGCCTTGTCTGGAGCTGTGAAAGGCGGCGCTGGATGTCGGCGCGTTCGGATAAAGCGGTGGCAAGCTTCATAGGGAAATTCCTCCTCTGAGCGTATTTGATTATCGGCAGAGACCCCTCCACCGGCCTTGAGGCCGGTCCCCCTCCCCTGTAAACAGGGGAGGTTATGCGGAGAGGCGGACAAGCAATGCTTGTCCCTACATTTTCTTACATAACTGGTAAAATGCTACGGCGGAGGCGGCGGCGACGTTGAGGGAATCTACGCCGTGGGACATGGGGATGCGCACGGTATAGTCGCAGGCCGCGATGGTGCCGTCGGCAAGGCCGTCGCCCTCGGTGCCCAGAAGCAGGGCCAGCTTCGGCTCCCGCATCAGCCGCGCGTCGTCGATGGAGATGGCGTCTTCCCGCAGGGCCAGGGCCGCGGTTTTGAAGCCCAGGCGGCGCAGCAGCGCCATCCCGTCCTCGGGCCAGATTCCACCCAGATAGGTCCAGGGGATCTGGAAGACGGTCCCCATGCTGACCCGAACGCAGCGGCGGTAGAGGGCGTCGGTGCAGGCCGGAGTCAGCAGCACCGCGTCCATATTGAGGGCCGCGGCGGAGCGGAAGACAGCCCCTAAGTTGGTGGGGTTCATGACGTTCTCCATCACCGCAACGCGGCGGGCGCCGCGGCAGATCTCCTCGGGGTCCGGCAGCGCGGGCCGCCGCATGGCGCACAGGACGCCCCGGGTCAGCGGAAAGCCGGTGAGCTGGGTCAACACCTCCAGGGATGAGGTATACACGGGCAGGTCGCCGCAGCGGGCGATGATGTCCTTCGCCTGGCCCTCGATGTGCTTCCGTTCCAGCAGCAGCGACACGGGGACGCAACCCACGTCCAGTGCCCGGTGGATGACGTTGGGGCTCTCGGCGATAAAGAGGGCGTTGGCCGGGTCGGCGCGGTTGACCAGTTGGTTCTCCGTCAGTCGGGCGTAGACGTCCAGCTCCGGAGCCTGAAAATCAGTGATTTCAATAATATTCGGCATGGTTCAGTCCATTCTCAGAGCGCTTCCGTGCTGGGCTCTGTGGGCTCCGTCGTCGGCTCTGTCGGTACTGTCTCCGCGGGCTCCGTCGGCTCTTCGGTTGGTTCCGTAGGCGCGGTCGGCTCCGTGGGAGCAGAGGGTTCCGGCGGCTCCGTTGTGGAAACGGGCTCTGTCGGCGCAGTCGGCGCAGTCGGTTCCGTGGGTCCGGTCGGTTCCGGCGGCTCGGTTGGGGGCTGGGGCGGTTCGATTTCCCGATATACCTCCGCATCCCATTCGTAGCCCGTCATCTCCGCCGCGGACTTCAAAACCGGAGGTTCGCGGTTCAGGCCCGCGGTGTGGAGGTCAAAATAGAGCCACTGCCCTTCTGTCAGGAGGCGGTTCCAATACCAGGGCTGTCCCTCGTATTCTCCCACCACGATCTCGCAGTCCCAGTGGGCCTTCAGGCAGAGGTACTCCGCCACGGAGGCCATAATGCGGCTGCTGCCGCCCTGCTGCTTGACCACCAGGGAGTAGACGGTGGTCTCCGGGCGGTCCTCATAGCCATAGGCCGGGACAAGCTGGTTGTAGAGGGTGTTCACGACCTCCTGGGCGGTCTCTACAGCGGAAAGGCGCTTCAGCGCAACTTCCAGAATGTCCGCTGTGTCGGCCTGCTGGGTCTGAAGGATCTCCGGTTTGTTATTGTCGTAGTCGAAGTGGAATTCCAGGACCCGGACGCTGCCCCGGTCCGGGGGATAGACCGCCACGGAGATGCCGGGGGCCTCCGCGACCTTATCCGGGTTGTGGAGGATATACTTGTCCAGCTCCGCCGCCAGGTCCGTGTCGGTATAGCCGCTGACTTGAACGGTGTAGGAGCTGAGATGCTGGTCCAGGGCGTTATAAACGGAAGCCATCGCAGGGTCGGGAAAGCGCTTGGTGTCGATGGCCTGGACCTCCTGGGCCGTCAGCCGGAGCTTCATCCCCACGGTGACGACCACCCCCGCCGGGGTGCGGTGCAGGGAGAACTCAAAGCTGTCCGGGTGCATGGCGTAGACGTACTTCGGAAAGTTTTCCCGCATGGAGGAGAGCATGTTTTTCATGTCCTGCTCCAGGTCGCCCTCGTAATTGACCACAAGGATCTCGCCTTCCTCATGGCCCTCGGAGACCATGTCCTGAATGGCCTCGCGGATGTCAGAGGCCCGGGACGCCACGGGCAGCGGCGGCTCAGTCTCCGGCGGAGCTTCCGTGGAGGCCAGGGTGGTCTCCTTGTAGGCGAAAGGCGCTTCGTGCTCCTCGACGGAGATGTACTCGTCGGGGTACAGGCCTTTGCAGCCTGCCAGCAGCAGGAGCAGCAGCAGGATGGGGATGATACGCTTCATAGGTCGCCTCCTGTCCCCTGTGGGGCCTGCTCAGAGCAGGGATACGGTCTGATTGCCGCTGTCTTCATCCTTTAGCAGGGCGCCGACGGAGGGGATGGTCTTGGTGCGGTAGCGGCTCTGGTTGACGATGCCGGAATCTGGCAGCAGCGCTGCCCGGTGGACCAGGGCGTTCTTCTTCAGGGTCATCACGGCAACGCCCTGGGTGTCGCGACTGGTCTTGGGAGTGAGCTGGGCCGTAGAGAAGATCAGGGCCCGACCCTCGGTGGAATAGACGGCAAGCTGGGCCTCCTCCTTCAGCAGGAAGGCCGCTTTCAGCGGGCTCTTGTCGGAGTAGGCGCCGGTTAGCTTCTTGCGGTTGGATTTCGTGGCGTAGGCGGAGAGCTCTACCTTGGCCGCCTTGCCGTTCTCGAAGAGGAAGAGCATGAAGCCCTGATAGTCACCGGGGAGGCAGACCGCCGCAACGGTCTCTCCCTCGTCCATGCCCAGCTTCTGGGGCAGGTAGTCTCCGAGGACGGAGGCCTTGGAATCCGGGAACAGGTCCAGCCGGGCCTTGTAGACCTGACAGCGGTTGGAGAAGACTAAGAGCTCCGCCGCGCTGGTGGTCTCCCGGGAGAAGGCCAGGGCGTCGCCCTCCTTGAACTTCTGCTCGCCGGACATGCGCAGGGACTGGGGCGTGATTTTCTTCAGGTAGCCGCCTTGGGAGACGAAAACGGTGACGGGGTACTCCGGCGCGGCCTCGTCCAGCTCCTCGTCCTGGATCTCGTGGTCGCAGAGCAGGCCGGTGCGGCGCTCCGCTCCATATTTTTTGCTGACCTCGTCCAGCTCCCGGACGATGAGGGTCTTGACCCTGGCGTCGGATTTGAGGATCTTCTCCAGGTCGTCGATCTCCTTCTCCAGGTCTGCGGTCTCGGCGGTCTTTTTGAGAATGTACTCTTTGTTGATGTTGCGGAGCTTGATCTCGGCCACGAAATTGGCCTGGACCTCGTCGATGCCGAAGCCGATCATCAGGTTGGGGATGACCTCCGCGTCGGACTCGGTGCCACGGATGATGGCGATGGCCTTGTCGATGTCCAGCAGGATGCGGGCCAGACCCTGGAGCAGGTGCAGCCGCTCCTTCTTGCGCTGGAGCTGGAAATATGTCCTGCGGCGAATGCCCTCGGTGCGCCAGGCCACCCACTCCTCCAAAATCTCGCGGAGCCCCAGCACCCGGGGCATCCCAGCGATCAGCAGGTTGAAGTTGCAGGGGAAGCTGTCCTCCAGGGGGGTCAGGCGGAAGAGCTTCTGCATCAGCTTCTCCGGGTCGGTGCCCCGCTTGAGGTCCACGGCCAGTTTCAGGCCGGAGAGGTCCGTCTCGTCCCGCATGTCGTTGATCTCCCGGATCTTGCCGCTGTTGATCAGCTCCGAGACCTTGTCCAGCACCGCCTCGATGCTGGCGGTATAGGGGATCTCATAGATCTCAATGAGGTTGTTTTCCTTGACGTAGCGCCAGCGGGCCCGGACCTTGAAGGAGCCGCGGCCTGTCCGGTAGATGGAGGCCATCTCCGTGGGGTCGTACAAAATCTCGCCGCCGGTGGGGAAATCCGGCGCGGGCAGAGTCTCCAGCAGGTCGCATCTGGGGTTGCGGATAAAGGCCTTGGTTGTCTCGCAGACCTCCCGCAGGTTGAAGCCGCAGATGTTGCTGGCCATACCGGCGGCAATGCCGGTGTTGTTGGAGACCAGGATGTTCGGGAAGGTGGTGGGCAGCAGGGCCGGCTCCTGCATGGTGCCGTCGTAATTGTCCACCATGTCCACGCTGTCCTGGTCGATGTCCCGAAAGAGCTCTGCCGCGATGGGCTCTAACTTCGCCTCGGTGTAGCGGGGCGCCGCGCAGGCCATATCCCGGGAATAGACCTTGCCGAAGTTGCCCTTGGAGTCCACAAAGGGGTGCAGCAGGGCGCCGTTGCCCCGGCTCAGCCGCACCATGGTCTCGTAGATGGCCTGGTCGCCGTGGGGATTGAGCCGCATGGTGGAGCCGACGATGTTGGCGGACTTGGTGCGGCTTCCCGTCAGCAGGCCCATCTTGTACATGGTGTAGAGCAGCTTCCGGTGGGAGGGCTTGAAGCCGTCGATCTCCGGGATGGCCCGGGAGACGATGATGGACATTGCATAGGGCATGAAGTTCCACTCCAGGGTGTCGCAGATGCCCTGCTCCGTCAGGTCGCCCCGCAGCCCCTCCACGTTGGGGTCGATTTTATGTTTTACGCTTTCATCGGTTTTCTTTTTTGCCATAGATTACCTCGCGGGCCGTCGAAGGCGCCGGCCCCTACATATATTTATGAAATATCAGCAAGGTCCAGGTATTTGTAGCCGTTTTCGGCGATATAGTCCTTGCGGGCCTGGAGGTTGTCGCCCAGGAGCATGTCAAAGTAGGAAGCGGTGCGCTGGGCGTCCTCCGGCATGACCTTGATGAGCCGCCGGGTCTGGGGGTTCATGGTGGTCATCCACATCATCTCGGGCTCGTTCTCGCCCAGGCCCTTGGAGCGCTGGAGCGTGACCTTTTTCCCCTCTAATTTCTTCAATATCTCCGCCTTTTCCTGCTCGTTGTAGGCGAACCAGGTCTTCTCCTTGCAGCTGATCTCAAAGAGGGGGGATTCCGCGATGTAGACGAAGCCTTCCCGGATCAGAGTCGGCACCAGCCGGTAGAGCATGGTCAGGATCAGGGTGCGGATGTGGTAGCCGTCCTCGTCGGCGTCGGTGCAGATGATGATCTTGTTCCAGCGCAGGTTCCGCAGGTCGAATTCCGCCAGGTCCTTGACCCGCTTCTCCTTGACCTCCACGCCGCAGCCGATGACCCGCAGCAGGTCGGTGATGATCTCGCTCTTGAAGATGCGGGTGAAGTCGGCTTTGAGGCAGTTGAGGATCTTGCCCCGGACCGGCATGATGCCCTGGAACTCGGCATCCCGGCTGAGCTTCACCGCGCCCATAGCGGAGTCGCCCTCCACGATGTAGAGCTCCCGGACGTTGGGGTCCTTGGAGCGGCAGTCCTGGAACTTCTGAACGCGATTGGTGATGCTCACCGACGCGCTGAGCTTGCCCTTCATGGCGGTCCTGGCCTGCTCGGCGGACTCTCGGCTGCGCTTGTTCACCAGGACCTGGGCGGCGATCATCTCGGCCTCCTGCCGGTTCTCGATGAAATAGACCTGGAGCCGGGAGCGGAAGAACTCCACCATGGCGTCCTGGATGAACTTGTTGGTGATGGCCTTCTTGGTCTGGTTCTCGTAGGAGGTCTTGGTGGAGAAGCAGTTCGTCACCAGGATCAGGCAGTCATACACGTCCTGCCAAGTGATCTTGCTCTCGTTTTTGCTGTATTTGTTCTCCTGCTTCAGCCAGGCGTCGATGGCGTAGACGAAGGCGTTCCTGGCCGCCTTCTCCGGGGCGCCGCCGTATTCCAGCCAGGAGGAGTTGTGGTAGTATTCGATGCGTCCGCCCTGCTTGGCGAAGCAGAGGGCCGCGGTGATCTTGACCTTGTAGTCCTCCATGTCCGCCCGGTCGCGGCCCACGCGCTCGGCCTCCCAGTACTGGGGCAGGGTGACGGGCAGCCGCTTTTCCGCCTCGGCGATCTCGTTGACATAATCCAGAATGCCGTTTTCGTAGCGGTATTCCTCGGTCTCGAAGTCCTTGCCCACCTGGTTGCGGAAGCGGAAGGTGACGCCGGCGTTGACCACGGCCTGACGCTTCAGCATGTCCCGGTAGTAGTCCACCGGCACGTCGATGTCGGTGAAGACCTCCAGGTCCGGCTTCCAGCGGAAAAGGGAGCCGGTCTGCCTGCGCTTGGTGGGCTCCTTCTGCATCTCGCCGACGATGCGGCCCTTCTCAAAGTGCAGGCTGTAGCGGAAGCCGTCCCGGTGGATGACGGCGTCAAAGTATTCGGAGGCGTACTGGGTGGCGCAGGTGCCGAGGCCGTTGAGACCCAGGCTGTATTCATAATTGCCCGCGTCGTTGTTTTTATACTTGCCGCCCGCGTACATCTCGCAGAAGACCAGCTCCCAGTTGTAGCGGCCGACCTTCTCATTCCAGTCCACGGGGCAGCCGCGGCCAAAGTCCTCCACCTCCACCGACTTGTCGGCGTAGCGGGTGACGATGATCAGGTCGCCGTGCTTCTCCCGCGCCTCGTCGATGGCGTTGGAGACGATTTCAAAAATGGCGTGCTCACAGCCGTCCAGGCCGTCGGAGCCGAAAATGACCGCAGGGCGCTTTCGCACCCGGTCCTCCCCTTCCAGGACCTCTATGCTGGTATTGCCGTATTCCGGTTTTTTCTTGCTCATAGTTCCTCACAACATTTCGTGATAGTACCGGGCATTCTGACCCACTATATTGTGGTTATTATAACTGATTTTCCCTGGCTTGTCAAGAAAAAAGCCCTCCCGGCAAGGGAGGGCGGCGGATGCGGGATTTATCATAAAGGGCCGATGTGGGCATACTACGTGACTCTTCGAGTTCGGCCCCTACGGACCAAAAATCTCTCTCACCTGTTCGGGCAGCTCCGTAATGGATTGCAGGACCGCGTCTGCCTCGGAGACGGCGCCGAAGCCGTAGGCCGCGTGGAGGAAGGGCAGCCCGGCCTGCCGGGCCGCGGCCCGGTCCCCCTCGGTGTCGCCCACGTAAACGGCCTGCTCAATGCCGTTCCGCTCCAGCACCAGGCGGATGTTCTCGCCCTTGGACAGGCCGGTGCGTCCGGCGTTTTCGTAGTCCTCGAAATAGCCGCCGGTGCGGTTGCCGGTGAAAAAGGCCTCGATGTAGCCCAGGCCGCAGTTGCTGACGACGGCCAGCAGATAGTCCTGGGCCAGGGTCCGCAGCACCTCCTCGGTGCCGGGATAGAGCCGCCCGCCCCGCTCCGCCAGGGGCACGCACTCCGCGGCGCAGCAGCCCTCGATAACCGCCTCCCGCCAGGCAGGCTCCGCCTCGGGAAAGACGACGGCGGCGATTTCCGGCAGGGTCTTGCCGCAGTAGCTCCGGCAGTCGTCGGGCGTGAAGCGCCGGGCGACACCGTGGGCGCGGCACCAGCCGTTCCAGGCCGGGGCAATGGTCTCAGCTGCGTCCCAGAGGGTGCCGTCCAAATCAAAGAGAACGGCCCTGGTTTTTTTCGGATTTGTCATTGCAATTCCCCGCATTCTGTTGTACAATAGCTTCAGCAATGATAAAGGAGAAGCACGGATGAAGAATATCCTTTGTATCGGCACCGGCGGCACCATCGCCTCGGAGCTCGCCTCCGACGGCCTGGCCCCGGAGCTCAACGCAGACCAGCTTCTGCACTACGTTCCCCAGATACGCGAATTCTGCTGCCCGGTCTGCACCCAGATCTTCAGCATCGACAGCACCAATATGGCCCCCTCTCGCTGGCTGCAAATCGCGGCCTGCATCCGGGAGCACTATGAAGACTACGACGGCTTTGTCATCACCCACGGCACCGACACTATGGCCTACACGGCGGCGGCCCTCTCCTATCTGATCCAGCGGAGCCCGAAGCCCATCATCCTCACCGGCGCTCAGAAGCCCATCGGCTCCGACAACACCGACTCCAAAATCAATCTGGAGGACGCCTTCCGGTGTGCCTGCTCTCCCCTGCGGGGCGTCATGGTGGTGTTCAACGGCAAGGTGATTCTGGGGACCCGGGCCCGCAAGACCCACTCCAAGAGCTTCCGGGCCTTTTCCAGCATCAACTATCCGGATCTGGCCTACATCCAGGACGGCCACGTGCTGACCTTCATCCAGCCGCCCTGTCAGGACCGTCCCGTCTTCTACGACAAGCTGGGGGAGCGGGTGGCCCTGCTGAAGATGATACCGGGCACCGACAGCGCCCTGCTGGAGTGGCTGCTGGAGCACAACGACGCCCTGATCATCGAGAGCTTCGGCGTGGGCGGAATGCCCTCCTATCGGGGGTCTGAATTCTATGACCTGATGGCGAAGGCCATTTCCCAGGGCAAGACCATCGTGATGACGACCCAAGTGGAGAACGAGGGCAGCAATTTGTCCATCTACAGCGTGGGCAGCCGTTTGAAGACTGAGCTGGGTGTGCTGGAGGCCTACGACATGACCACGGAGGCCGTGGTGGCAAAGCTCATGTGGATCTTAGGGCGGACCAAGGACCCCCGGCAGATCCGCTGTCTGTTCTACTCCCCGGTGGCGGACGATTTGCTCTATCCGGTCTCGGATAGCTGAATATCGCACGGGCGGCCAATGGCCGCCCGATTTTTTTATTCCTGTGCCGCCTGTTTCTCCCGGCGGGGCTTGAAGACGAAATACCGCTGGCCGATATAATTGATGACGCAGTAGGTGAAAGTGCAGGCCAGCATCACAAGGCTCTCCCGGAATTTGGCCGGGTCCGCGTCCTTCGCCACGATGCCCTGGAGCCAGTCGGAGATACCGATAAAGAAGGGCAGCGTCATCAGGTACTCGAAGACCTTGAGCAGCAGGACCTTGGCGATCAAATAGCTGGCTGCCACGGAAATCACAAATTTGACAGGCCAGACGCGGGAGATTGGAATGCCGCGGAAAGTGACAAAGCGGTTGAGCACAAAGGAGATGGCCGTCTGCATGGCGAATTCGATGACAAGGCTCTCATGCTCCCCCACCGCAAAGACGTGGTGAAGGACCAGCATAATGACGTTGCAGACGCCGTAGTTGAGGACCCCCAGCCCCACATAGAGCCAGAAGGTCTTATCCAGAATCTTCTTCAATTTATTCATGCTGTTCCTCCGGTGCGTACATCAGGTCCATGTCCACAATGGTGTCGATCCCCTCCACGCGGCCCTGGCCGGTAAACTGCCAGAACGAGACCCGGTAGCCGAAGCTCTGGGCGTCCTGATACTCGGCGAGCCAGAAGGGATAGTCGGTCAGATTTTCCAGGTGCATAATGGAATAGCCATAGCGCTGATTGAAATAGACGCCGGCCTCATAGCCGTTCTCTGTGACGGTCCGGCAGAAGGCCAGGGCGTACTCCCCTACGGAAGAGTTTGCCTTGCCGCCGGTGCGGCCCTTGGAAACCTCCTCCCAGTCGAAGAAGACGGGAAGCTCCAGCGGCACGCCGTCCAGCATCTCTACCACCCAGGCGGCTTCCTCCAGGGCCTCCGCCTCGGAGACGGCCTGGGAGTAAAAGTAGACGCCGACCCGGAGCCCGGCATTCCGGGCATCAACATAGTTGCGGGCAAAGGACTCGTCCAGCTTCAGCCCCCCGGCGGTGTAGCCCCGGTAGCCGATGCGCAGGATCGCGAAGTCCACGCCGTCGGCTCTGACCCGCTCCCAGTCGATCTCGCCCTGGTGGTCGGAGACATCCACGCCCAGCACAGCGTTGGGATAGGCGGGGCGTCCCTTTTCGTCCAGGGAATAGTCCTCCAGGCGACGGTCATTCATGGGAATGCTGGGCCAGGAGGGGATGACGGAGTCAATAGAACAGGCCGCCAGCAGAAAACACAGACACAGCAGCAGCAAGCCGCGCAGGGATCTCCTCAAAGCTCCATCCTCCTTCACACAGAATTTTAGAGTATTATAACATATCTTTTCAAAAAAACCAACTGAAAAATAAAATAATGATTGAGTTTTTGCAAAATATGTTGTAAAATAATTTGGATTTCCAACAAAACCCTGTTTTTTGAGAAATTTGTTTCACAACTTGTCCGCCGGAGGTCTTTCATGGCTGACCAATCTTTCAACAATTTAGAGGAGCAGCTTCGGCAGGACCGGAGGCTCGGGAAAACCCGTCGGCGCAAGCGGAGGCTGCGTCGGCTGCTGCCCTTTGTAATTTTGCTGGCCCTCCTTGCGCTGCTCTTTTTTGTCCTCCGGGGCGAGCGGGAGCCCACCCCCACGGAGACGGAGACGCTGCCGCCCGGCAGTTCCTCTGCCACCATCAGCTTCGTAGGCGACATCAATCTGGACCAGCAAATGATGCTCTCCTTCCGTGTGGGCGCCGACTATGACTTTTCTCCTCTCTTTCGGCGCATCACTGCCCGTCTGACCTCCGCGGACCTGACCGTCGGCAACTTTGAAGGCAGTCTGACCGGTTCGGACGAGGTCTCGGAGCACAACTACCCCGCCGCCCTGCTGCGGGACCTCTACGCCGCGGGCTTCGACATCCTCCAGACGGCCAACTCCTACAGCATCCAGAACGGGATCACCGGGCTGAGCGAGACCAAGCAGGCCATTGCGGAAGCAGGCATGATCCCCCTGGGGACCTGGAGCTCCCCCGAAGACCGGGCCCTCAACCCCGTTCTGATTCAGGAGGTCAACGGCATCCGCTTCGCCTTTCTCGCCTTCACCAAGGGGATGAACAATCTGCGGCTGCCGGTCGGCGCGGAATACTGCGTGAATCTGCTCTATCAGGATTACGACACGAACTACACGCAGTTGGACCGGGAGAGCATCATCTCGGCGGTGAATCAGGCGCGGCTGCTGTCCCCGGACGTCATCATCGCAATGGTCCACTGGGGCAGCGAGTATGACCGGGAGATCGCCCAATCCCAGAAGGAAGCCGCCGAGCTGCTTTTTGACTGCGGGGTGCATCTGGTCATCGGCTCCCATTCCCACTACGTAGGGCCTATGGAGCTGCGGTCCCGGAACATCTCCCCCATGGGCGGCAGCTTCCTTGCCTACAGCCTCGGAGATTTCGTATCCATCGCCGACAACAGTTCCGCCAGAAACGGCTGTATTCTGTCTGTCAGCTTTTTGAAGGACGGCAGCGACCTCTCCATCTCCCGGCTGGAATACACTCCGATTTATTCCGCCGCTCCCTCCGAGGAGCTGGAGATCAAGAGCTACGAGATTCTGGACACCATGGACGCCATTTCCTTCTACGACAGCGGCTACTATGACCGAGTCTCGGAAAAGCTCTATGACCGGCTCGTCACTGCGGTGGAGAAGATGAAGGAGCAGACCGGTCTCGGCGAATACCAAACAGGAAAATGACGCCGAACAAAACCCCATAGAAAGACCGACAGCGGAGCTCGTTGTGAGCCCTGCTGTCGGTTTCATTTTTGTTATTCCGCGGAGATCAGGTAGTAGTAGATGGGCTGGCCGCCGTTGATCAGGCTGATCTCGGCGTCGGGGCAGTGCTTCTGGAAGATTTTCAGGGCTTTTTCCGCCGTCTTCTCGTCGATGTCCTCGCCGTAGAAGATGGTGACGATCTCCTTGCCCTCGCTGGCGATCTTCTCCGCCAGGCCCTTCAGCAGACTGTTCACATCGCGGCTGGTGCCGAAAAGGGCGGAGCCGTAGAGGGCCAGATAGTCCCCCTCATGGATGCTGTAGCCGTCGAATTCGGAGTTGCGGGCCGCGTATGTCACCTGCATGGTGGAGACGTTGTGCCGCGCCTCCCGCATAGCCATCAGGTTCTCCTCCACCGAAGCGTCGGGGTCGAAGGCCAGCATGGCGCTGATGCCCTGTGGAATGGTCCTGGAGCGGACCACCACCACCTGCTTTTCTGTCAGGGGCTGGGCCTGCTCGGCGGCAAGAATGATATTCTTGTTGTTGGGGAAGACAAAGACCGTCTCTGCGGGGGTGCGGTTGATGGCCTGGGCAATGTCCTGGGTGGAGGGGTTCATGGTCTGACCGCCCTTGATGACCTGGTCCGCGCCTAAGTCCCTGAACACAGCGTTCAGACCCTCTCCGGCGCAGACAGCTACCATGCCGTACTGCTTCTCGGGCTTCGCCACCTGGTTGTTGCGCTCCGCCTCGGAGAGCACCTTCTCGGTGTGCTGGAGGCGCATGTTTTCAATCTTCACCGTGACCAGGCCGCCGTAGGTCAGGGCCTTTTCAATGACCTCGCCGGGGTGGTTGGTATGTACATGGACCTTGATGATCTCGTCGTCGTCCACGAGAACCAGGCTGTCGCCCATGGTGTTCAGCCATTCCCGCAGGGCCTCAGGGTCGCCCTGGTTGTCCCGGGAGACGATGAACTCCGTACAGTAGCCAAAGGTGATGTCCCCGGTCTCGAAGTCGGAGAAGTTGGCCTGATCCTTGACAGGGGTCTCCGTTCCAGACTCGGGAGCGATGACGTCCTCGCCCCGCAGGGAGGAGAGCATCGCGTTGAGAATGGTGATCCAGCCCACGCCGCCGGCATCCACCACGCCGGCCTTTTTCAGGACCGGGTTCTGGTTGACCGTGTCCTCCAAGGCGATCTTCCCTGCGTCAATGGCCGATTGCAGGGCCAGTTCCACATAGTCATTTTCCCGGACCGCCTCCTGGGCGCCTGCGGCTGCCAGCCGGGCAACGGTAAGAATGGTGCCCTCGGCGGGCTTCATGACTGCCTTGTAGGCGCTCTCCACACCAATCTGCATCGCCTCGGCAAAGCGGACGCCGGTGGCCTCCTCCGCGCCCTTGAGGCTCTTGGCGATGCCCCGGAAGAGCAGGGAGAGGATGACGCCGGAATTGCCGCGGGCGCCCCGCAGCAGGGCGGAGGCGGTGATGTCGGCAGCCCTGGTGAGGCTGGGGTCCTCCGCCTGCTTGAGGTCGGCCACGGCATTGTTGAGGGTCATGCTCATGTTGGTGCCCGTGTCGCCGTCCGGCACAGGGAAGACGTTCAGCTCGTTGATATGTTGTTTGTTGATTTCAATGGCGGCTGCGGCGCTGATGATCATGCGCCGGAAATCCGCACCGTCTATCGTCTGTCTCACCGGTAGTTCCCCTCCATTATGCGCCGGCGAGCATGGAGTCGATAAACACGTTGACGGTTCTGACCCCGGTCTCTGTGGTCTTCTGCACGACGTAGCGAACCTCAGAAATAATGGACTCTGCCACAGCGGTGAGGTTGATGCCGTGGTCCACGATGATATGCAGGTCAATGGAAACGGTGTCATCGTCGTGGAAGGTGACTAGGACGCCCTTGCCCATCGCTTCCTTGCGCAGCAGGTGGACCAGCCCGTCAGTCATGGAGCGGACAGCCATACCCTTCACGCCGAAGCAATTGGAGGCAGCCATTCCGACAATGTTGGTGAAGACGCTGCTGCTGACGGTGATGCCGCCCTTTTCTGTTTGCCTCTGAATCATAGAAAAACCTCCTGTCGGTGGTTGGATTTGGTAACGCAATGCCTTGCTTGTATTGTAACCGATTTTGTGTGAAGATACAAGTATTATTTTTGCAGCTTGCGCAGGCGCTGGGCACTTTCTTCGAGCTGGGTCAGCAGCTTGCGGTTCTGCTCCAGCTTGTCCCGCTGGACCTGGATGACGTTGGCAGGGGCTCTGGAGACAAACTTCTCGTTGGCGAGCTGGGCTTCTGCCCTGGCGATCTCCTTTTTGGCGTTTTCGCTCTCCTTCTCCACCCGGGCCAGCTCCTTCTCCACGTCCACCAGCTGGGCCAGGGGCAGATAGAGCCGGGCGTCGGCGGTGACGCACTGGGCCATATCCTCATGCCCCTCCGGCTCCTGCCCGGAGACGAAGACGCGGTCCGCATAGGCCAGCCGCGTGATGAAGGCAGCGCCCTCGGTGAAGACCTCCTGCTTGTCCGTCACCACGTAGAGGTCGGCCTTCTTGGAGGGAGGCACGTTCATTTCGGCGCGGCGGTTGCGGACGGTGCGGATGGCCTGCATGACGGAGTCCATGTGCTGCTCCTCGGTGGGATAGTCCAGACTCTCGTCGTACTCGGGCCACTTCGCCGTGATCAGAGCCTCGCCCGCATGGGGGATGGCCTGCCAGATCTCCTCCGTGACAAAGGGCATGAAGGGGTGCATCAGCCGCAGGATCTGGTCCAGCACGTAGAGCAAGACCTGCTGGGCCGTCAGCTTGGCGGCCTCGTCCTCGCCGTAGAGGCGGGCCTTGGTAAGCTCGATGTACCAGTCGCAGTAGTCGTCCCAGATAAAGTCGTAAATCTTCTGGATGGCCACGCCCAGCTCAAACTTCTCCAGGTTCTCGGTGGCTTCCCGGACCGTGCGGTTCAGCTTGGAGAGGATCCAGCGGTCAGCGATCTCCAGCTTTTCCGCCGCTGGAAGCTCGTTGCGTTCGATGGAGAGGTTCATCATCACATAGCGGCTGGCGTTCCAGAGCTTGTTGGCAAAGTTCCGCATGGCCTCGCAGTGCTCCACATAGAAGCGCATGTCGTTGCCGGGACTGTTGCCGGTGATCATGTTCATCCGCAGGGCGTCGGAGCCGTAGCGCTCGATCATTTCCAGGGGGTCAATGCCGTTGCCCAGGGACTTGGACATCTTGCGGCCCTTGTCGTCCCGCACCAGGCCGTGGATCAGGACGGTGTGGAAGGGCGGCCTGCCGGTGTGCTCACAGGCAGAGAAGATCATCCGGGCCACCCAGAAGAAGATGATGTCGTAGCCCGTCACCAGCACGTCGGTGGGATAGAAATAGTCCAGGTCCGGGGTCTTCTCGGGCCAGCCCAGGATCTCAAAGGGCCAGAGGGCGGAGGAGAACCAGGTGTCCAGCACGTCGGGGTCCCGCTCAATGTTCCTGCTGCCGCAGGCCTCGCAGCAGAGGGCGTCCTGCCGGGAGACGGTCACGTGGCCGCAGTCGGCGCAGTACCAGGCGGGGATCTGGTGGCCCCACCAGAGCTGCCGGGAGATGCACCAGTCGCGCACGTTCTCCATCCAATTGGTATAGGTCTTGGTGAAGCGCTCGGGGACGAATCTGGTCTCCCCTTCCCGGACCACCCGCAGGGCTTCCCCGGCCAGAGGCTGCATCTTCACGAACCACTGGGCGGAGATAATGGGCTCCACGTCGCTGTGACAGCGGTAGCAGGTGCCCACGTTGTGGGAATAGGGCTCGGTCTTTTCCAGCAGGCCCAGGGCCTCCAGGTCCGCCACCACGGCCTTGCGGGCCTCGTAGCGGTCCATGCCGCAGTAGCGACCGCCGTTCTCGTTGATGGTGCCGTCGTCGGCGATGACCTTGACGGAGTCCAGGTTGTGGCGCAGACCTACCTCGAAGTCGTTGGGGTCATGGGCGGGGGTCATCTTGACGCAGCCGGTGCCGAAGTCCATCTCCACGTACTCGTCCGCCACAATTGGGATCTCCCGGTTCATCAGCGGCAGGATGCAGGTCTTGCCCACCAGATGCTTGTAGCGCTCGTCGTCCGGATGCACCGCCACACCGGTGTCGCCCATCATGGTCTCGGGCCGGGTGGTGGCTACCACCAGATAGCCGCTGCCGTCGGTCAGCGGATAGCGCATATGCCAGAGATTGCCGGGCTTGTCCACGTACTCCACCTCGGCGTCGGAGAGCGCCGTGACGCAGTGGGGGCACCAGTTGATGATGCGGCTGCCCTTATAAATCAAGCCCTTTTCATAGAGGCTCACGAAGACCTCACGCACGGCCTTGGAGCAGCCCTCGTCCATGGTGAAGCGGGCGCGGTCCCAGTCGCAGGAGGCGCCGAGCTTCTTTTGCTGCTCGACGATGCGGTTTCCGTATTTATGCTTCCAGTCCCAGACCCGCTCCAGGAACTTCTCGCGGCCCAGGTCGTAGCGGGTGAGCCCCTCCTTGCGGAGCTCCTCCTCGACCCGGATCTGGGTAGCGATGCCGGCATGGTCCACACCTGGGACCCAGAGAGCCGCATAGCCCTGCATCCGCTTGAAGCGGATCAGAATGTCCTGCAAGGCCGCGTCCATGGCGTGGCCCATGTGGAGCTGGCCCGTGACATTGGGGGGCGGCATGACGATGGTGAAGGGCTTCTTGTCCGGGTCGCGCTCGGTCTTGAAGAAGCCGTTGTCCTGCCAGAATCGGTAGATCCTGTCCTCGACCTGCTTCGGGTCGTAAGTCTTGGGGAGTTCTCTTGCCATATTGTTTTCCTCCTTTGATAAGATAGCTGTTTTTCAAAGAGATGCGTGCGTCGAAACGCCACCTCATCCGTCATCCGCCTTGCGTGAGACGGCGGATGCCACCTTCCCCTCAAGGGGAAGGCAAAAATTGAAAACCGCCCTGAACCTGTGTTCAGGGCGGCATAAATATACCGTGGTACCACCTGAATTCCCGGCAAAGGCCGGGCACTCTGCCTCTGTAACGGGAGAACCCGTCCCGGCTTAATGACTTCAGCCGGACCGCTCCGAAGCGACCTTCCGTTCCCTCCGGCAAGGCTCGCACCAACCGCCTTGTCTCTGGACCCTTGCAGGAACGTACTCCTCTTCCTCCTCGCGTTTGGAACAGTATATACCTGTTTTTCGATTTTGTCAACTTCTTTTTCCGGTTTTGAAAAAAGTTCGTGACATTTCCGAACATCTGCGGTATAATAATGGAAACACTATGCCTGCTTTTCCTATTCGGGAGGTGTGAACGATGAGACGATTCGGCGTGTTTCTGCTCTGCGCGGCCCTGCTGCTGACGCTGGCGGGCTGCTCCAAGGCCGCAGGCGGCTCTTATAAATTAGAGTATATCACTGCCGATGGGATGCGGATCCCCCCCGGCGGCTTCGGCATGAGCATCTATCTGAACTTGGAGGAAGAGGGCCGCGGCACCGCCACCTACAGCGGCACGACGCTGGACATCACCTGGGAGGACAACGGCAGCACCGTGACCGTTACCGGCCCCAACGGCGTCCTCGAGTTCACAAAGGACGGCAAATCCCTGATCCTGCACGACGAAGGGACCCTGCTTTTCTTCAAGCCCATTGAGGAAGATGATTAAATGATGATAAAGACGTGTTCCGGACGGCAGCCCCGTCCGGAACACTTTTTTGGTCTATTTGATTTTCCGGAAGTTGCCCAGGGTCTCGGAAATGGAGGTGATGTAGGCGAAGGTGCCGGGGTATCTGCCGATGATCTTCTGGATGTCTGCGATCTGGTGCTTGTTGACGATGCAGATGACCAGGCTCTTCTGCTCGTGGGTATAGGCGCCCTCGGCGGGCAGCAGGGTGACGCCGTGGTGGAGCTCCTGCATCAGGTCCTTTGCCAGCGCCTCCGGCTGCTCGGTGACGATCTCGAATTTTAAGGCGGTCTTGGTGCCGCTGACGACCCGGTTCCCCATGGAGGAGAGCACGAAGCAGTACACGATGCAGCAGATAACGGGCTCGAACTGGTAGCCATAGACAAAGTAGGAGACGCAAGCGATTACAGCGTTCAGAACAAAGCTGATCCAGGTGACGTTGTACTCCGGGTGGTAGCGGCGGATGCAGAAGCTCACCACATCGGTGCCCCCGGAGCTGCCGTGGATGCGAAGGGCAAAGCCGTAGAAGGTGCCGTTGACCACGGCAGCCGCCACCGGCCCCAGGATCTTGCTGGTGCCGTTCTGGGTGAGGTAGTAGAAGCGGCTGAAATCCACGTGCTCAAAGAGCATCAGAAAACCGGAAAAGCAGAGGGTGAACAGGCCGGTCTTGACGACGAATTCCCGGTCCACCAGCTTCCAGGCCACGATCAGTATGGGGATGTTGATGAGCAGGTTCAGATAGCCTGCGTTGAACTTAAAGACGTACTGGACCATGGTGGCGATGCCGCCCACGCCGGAGGGGGCAAAGTTGTTGGGAAAGATAAAGAGATTGTAGGACAGCGCCATTGCAAGGGCGAAAAAGGGCACCCAAATCAGCGTTTTGTACTCCTCCCGCCGTGTGCCGGGATTGCTCATAGGTCCATCCTCACGTCCTGACGTTTATGCTCCTCGGCGGAGAAGAACTCCTCCTTGGTCAGGCCCTTCAGCCCTGCGACCAGGCTGGTGGGGAAGGTCGCGATTTTCTGGTTGTAGCTGGAGACATTGGCGTTGTACAGCCGCCGGGAGGCTTGCAGATGCTCCTCCACGTCAGCGATGGCCTTTTGCAGGGTGTTGTAGTTGGCGCTGGCCTTCAGGTCGGGATAGTTCTCCGCCAGGGCGCGGATGCGCTCAAAGCTCTCGCCCATGAGACGGTTGGCCTCGTTCTTCTCCTGCATGGTCATGTTTTTGCGGAGCTGAATGGTTTCAAAGATGGTCTCCTTTTCGTACTTGGCGTAGCTCTTGACCACGTCCACCATTTTCGTCAGCACATCATAGCGCTTGGTCAGGGAGACGTCGATGTCGGAGCTGGCCTCCTCGATCTTTACTTTGGCCCGATTCAGACCGTTGGAGATGGAGATGAAAGCAATCAAAAGAATTGCCGCCACTGCGATCAAAACATAGAATACCGGGTTCATGTGTCATTCCTCCATAAGAAATAGATTGTTGTCCAGTTCGAGTTCGTCTACAAACTGCGTAATGACTTGGATCTCGCTGCGGATCTTGTCCAGACTGGCCTGCTCGTCAATGGGCCGGAAGACGCTGCCGGGTTCAAAGGAATCCTTGCTGTCGTGGATGGCGATGTGCAGCCGGTTATCAATGAAGCAGAACAGGAGCTTGCCCGTGTTGCGGGCCGCTAAGTTCTGGATGCGCTCCATGAAGGCCGGCGTGATCACATAGAAGGCGTCGTGCTCGTTCTGGGCGTAAACCTGGAAAGCATGGTTGAACGCCTCGGATTCCAGCTCCACCTTCTTGAACAGGTTCTCCTTCTTGCCGAAGAAGCGTTTCCGCTTGGCGCTGGGGAAGCCCTTCTGGACGACCTGGAGCTTGGCCCGGAACTCCTTATTGAAGTCGAAGATCATCCAGCGGCCCCGAAAGAGGGTCACGTAGGAGGTAGTGGTGTGGCCCTTGGAATCCGTGGATTCGTGCTTTTCTTCGATGTGCACGTCCGACTGCTCGAAGAAGATGTTCCGGTATCTGCCGCTGATGTAGTCCTCAGAGTGAAAGCGGTCCCCCATGCTCATCATTTTCGTGTCGGCGATGGTCTCATAGGAGATGCCCGCGTCCGGCTCATACTCCAGGTCCGTGAACACCGATTCCAGAGATTTCCGGACAAAGGCCTGTTTGAAGGCCGTCCGGTACCGCTTCCGGGGCTTCTGTACCACCAGCATGGAGAGGATGCACCCCAGCACCAGCACGAAGAAAAAGACGAATGCATGTTTCACGACCAAAGCTGCCGCGATCCCCAGGACCGCAACGCAGCCGAAGCAGATCAGCAGTCGGTTTCTTAACTGGGTCCGAATTTGATTCAGTTCCTCCATGTATAACCTCCTTTGCAAACCGCCGCGTCTCCGCGGCTCTCTACTGTCAGATTATAGCACATTTTGGAGAAATGTCAACGACGGACCGCAAAGCGTCGGTGTCAAGTTGTTGTAGGAAAAAAGTGCGCCTCAAAATGGTCTAAGTGCGATGAACAGTGGAGTGACCTTGTTCTGCCGTGCAGGGAACGTAACAGCATGGTCTGGATCAGCGAGGCCACCGGTATTAGGAAGAA
>JAFRPC010000043.1 GCA_017429325.1 Oscillospiraceae bacterium
GCCAGGAGGAAGCGGTGCAGGTGGTTTCCGACGCAATCCTCCGCCCCCGGGCCGGCATCGGAGATCCGGGACGCCCCATCGGTTCCTTTATTTTCCTGGGCCCCACCGGGGTGGGAAAGACGGAACTGGCAAAATCCCTGGCCGCATCGCTGTTTGACGACGAGCGGAACATCGTCCGCATCGACATGACCGAGTACATGGAGAAGTTCTCCGTCTCCCGCCTGATCGGAGCGCCTCCCGGCTATGTGGGCTACGAGGAGGGCGGCCAGCTCACCGAGGCCGTCCGCCGGAAGCCCTACTCCGTCATCCTCTTCGACGAGGTGGAGAAGGCCCATCCCGACGTCTTCAACATCCTGCTTCAGGTGCTGGACGACGGCCGCGTCACCGACTCTCAGGGCCGCACCGTGGACTTCAAGAACACCATCATCATCCTGACCTCCAACCTGGGCTCCCCCTACATCCTCGACGGCATCGGCGAGGACGGGGAGATCAGCGAGACCGCCCGGGCTCAGGTGGACGCCCTGCTGAAGAAGACCTTCCGGCCTGAGTTCCTGAACCGTCTGGACGAAATCGTCTTCTACAAGCCCCTGACCAAGGAGAACATCTTCAAGATCATCGACCTGCAAATCGACCAGCTCAACAAGCGCCTGCTGGACAAGCAGCTCCGCTGCACCCTCACCGAAGCCGCCAAGACCTATATCGTGGACGCGGCCTTCGACCCCCAGTTCGGCGCCCGTCCCCTGCGCCGCTACGTGCAGCACACCGTGGAGACCATGATCGCCAAGCGCATCCTCCAGGGCAACGTGGCCCCCGGCAGCGAGCTGACCGTGGACGTGGCAAACGACCAGCTGATCATTCGATAATCGAGCGCATCCCGAGGCGCACCGCAGAAAAGCTGCGGTGCGCCTTTTACGCACCATTTCTCCCGCTGGGCCATATACTGGGAGCGAGGAGATGAAGCGATGGAAACGACCTATCTGCTGGCCGGGGGAGACCGGCGGCAGTTCTGGCTGTCCCGGCTCCTGCTTTCCCGGGGCCGGGTTTTTACGTATCGTGTGCCGGGGCTGGAGGACGCCCTGCCGGAGCGGCCCGCGGACGTGCTGGTCCTGCCCACGCCTTGTCTGGACCGGGCGGGATTGCTCCGCCGCACCGGGGCGGGGGAGGGCCTGGCCTGGGAGGCGCTGCGGGGCCTGTACGACGGACATACGCGGGTCTGCGGCGGCGCACTGCCCGCAGATTTGGAGCTGCGGCTCCCGGGCTGCGGCCCGGCGGCGGACCTGCTGAAGGACCCCTGGGTGGCCGCTGCCAACGGCAGGCTCACCGCCGAGGCGGCGGTGGAGCTGGCAATGGACCGGCTGGAGAGCTCCCTCTTCGGCCTGCCCTGTCTGGTGCTGGGCTGGGGCCGGGTGGGGAAGCCCCTGGCGGCCCTGCTCCGGGCCTGCGGGGCCGAGGTCTCCGTGGCGGCCCGGCGACCCGAGGTCCGGGCAGAGGCGGCCCAGCTTGGGTACGCGGTTCGAGATTTTACTTCCGCTGAAGCCTTCCCCCTGGGGGGAAGGTGCCCCAGTGCGCACACTGGGGCGGATGAGGGGAGCCCTCGACGTTCGCAGCCGGAGATTGTGTTCAACACAGTCCCCGCGCCTGCCCTGGCCCCGGCGGCCCTGGACGCGCTGGGACCGGACTGCCTCTGGGTGGAGCTGGCCTCCGCTCCCGGCGGCCTGCCGGAGGGGAGAGCCGGGAGCCTCCGGGTCCTGCCTGCCAATTCCCTGCCCGGAAGACGCCTGCCCCGCTCCGCAGCGGCGGTGCTGCTGGAAGGCATCCTGAAAATGGAGGAGGAGATCACGTAGGGGCCGATGCCCACATCGGCCCTTCGACCTGTGAGGTAGATTGATGAAGAAGGAAACCATCGGATTCGCCCTGTGCGGGTCCTTCTGCACCTTCGAGCCTGTGCTGGCTGCCCTGACGCGGCTGTGCAGGGAGTATGAGACGGTCCAGCCCATCCTCTCCGGGGCGGCGGGGAGCCTGGATACCCGCTTCGGCACAGCGGCGGACTTCCGCAGCCGCATCGAGGCCATCTGCCGCCGCCCGGTCTGGGACAGCCTGACCCAGGTGGAGCCCATCGGCCCCAAGAAGCTGCTGGACCTGCTGGTGGTGGCCCCCTGCACCGGCAACACCCTGGCGAAGCTGGCCGCGGGCGTCGCCGATACCCCCGTGACCCTGGCCTGCAAGGCCCATCTGCGGAACGCCCGGCCCCTCGTCTTGGCGGTGTCCACCAATGACGGCCTGGCCGCCAACGCCCGGAGCCTCGGCGTCCTGCTGGACCGGAAGCAGCTCTTTTTCGTGCCCTTCGGCCAGGACGACCCGGAGAAGAAGCCCACTTCCCTGGTGGCGGATTTCACCCGCCTCCCGGAGACCGTGGCGGCGGCCCTGGAAGGCCGCCAGTTCCAGCCGCTGCTGGTGTAGAAACGACAAACGCCGGTTGATGAATAAACCACTCCCTCTTGGCGCATACTATGCCAAAAGGGAGTGGTTTCATGGAAATGAGCAACGAAGCCTACAAGCGGCTGGCCGACCGGCTGGCGCCGAAGTCGAATACGCCGGTGAACTGTGCCAAAGCCTTTGCCATCGGCGGCGGCATCTGCGTCCTGGGCCAGGCTGTCAAAAACCTGTATCTGTACCTGGGAGCAGGGGAGGAGCCCGCGGCCCTCTGGACCTCGGTGACGCTGATCTTCCTCTCGGCCCTGCTGACAGGCCTGGGCCTCTATGACAAAATCGCAAAGCACGGCGGGGCCGGGACCCTGGTGCCCATCACGGGCTTTGCCAACGCCGTGTCCGCCCCGGCGGTGGAGTTCCGGACCGAGGGCTGGGTCACGGGCCTGGCCGTCAAGATGTTCACCATCGCTGGCCCGGTCATCGTCTACGGCGTCGCCGCCGCGGCGGCGTACGGGGTGATCTACTGGATCGTGAGGCAATTCTAAGTAAGAGGGAAGAAGGAAGAAGTAAGAAGTGGGACGCGGTCGTTTCCTTCTTACTTCTTCCTTCTTACTTTTTCCTTTTATCGCAGCACCACGGAGGTCTGGGAGCCGAGGGTGAGGGTCGTGCCCTCGAGAACGGCGTCCTTCATGCCCGCGAAGCCGCTGATTTGGGTGAACTCGCCCAAGCCCAGGGCCGCCAGGTCCAGGGTGGCGGCGCTGCCGGTGGTGTTGTGGAGCACCAGGACCTTGGAGCCGTTCCACTCGGAGACGAAGCCGCCCACCTTGGAATCCGGGATGGACAGAGCCTTGTAGTCGCCCCGGGCGATCTCCGGGTTGGCCTTCCGCAGGAGGATGACCTTCTTGTAGTAGTTATACAGGCTGGAAGCCGAGGCCATCTGCTCCACAGCGGTGGCGTCCGCCCGGCTGTCCGCGGGGTAGGAGGCGCCCTCGGGGTCCTTCACGGTGTCGCCGTCGCCCCAGACCATGGCCAGCCGCCGGTTGGCGTCGGTGTTGGCGCCGCCCCGGGAGCCCCGCATCCCCAGCTCCTCGCCGTAGTAGAGGAAGGGGGAGCCCGGACCCAGGAGCAGCAGATTGGCGGCCATCTGGGCGTAGCCGTTCAGGGAGGGCAGATAACCGGCGGAACGGTCCGTGTCGTGGTTGGCAATGAAGGGGACCAGCATCGCGTCCTCCCGCTTGGCCCTGACGGTGTTGAGATAGCGCTCCTCATAGGCGGCCAGCCGGTTTGCGTCGCCCTTCTGGGCGGTGGCGGAGATCAGGCCCTCCGTCTGGGAGATGGTGAAGTTGAAGCAGTTCAGGGCGGGATAGTACTGGTCCGTCACGGTGTCGCTGTCCCAGACCTCGGCCACGGTGTAGAGCTCGGGCTTGACAGCCCGCAGCTCCGCCAGATACCAGCTCCAGAATTCCACGGACTTCGGATTGTCGTTGTAGTAGATGTATTTGGCAGCGTCAAAACGGAAGCCGTCCACGCCCAGGTCCAGGTAGTACTTCGCCACGTCCAGCACGGTCTGGCGAACGGCCTGGCTGTCAAAGTTCAGCTCCGGCATTTCGGACCAGAAATTGCACTCGTAGTACTGGTCCGTCCCGGTGACGGTTCCGTAGGCGACACCGGCCTTCTTCTCCTCGGCGCTGCAATGGCTGTAGAAGTCGTAGGCGTCAGAATCGACCTCCCCGTTGCGCTGAGCCAGAACGAATTCGGAGAACCACTTGCAGTTTTTGGCCGTGTGGTTGATGGGCAGATCGAGGATGAGCTTGACGTTCCGGGCGTGGCAGAGCGCTACCAGCTCCTTCAGGTCTTCCACGGTGCCGAAGCTTGGATCGACTGTATAAAAATCCGTTACATCGTATTTGTGATAGGAGGGAGACTGGAAAATGGGCGTCAGCCACAGGCCCTCCACGCCCAGGCTCTTGCCGGAGTTGGGGTCGCCGTCGTTGAGATAGTCCATGCGGTTGATGATGCCCCGCAGGTCCCCAATGCCGTCGCCGTTGGAGTCGGAGAAGGAACCCACGAAGATCTCATAGAAGACGCGGTAGTTGTCCTCGCAGACGAAGGACGTTTGCAGGGAGGGGTCGGTGAGAGCGATTTCAGACAGCGCGGCGGGCTGAGGCTCTGTGGTCCCGGCTTCGGTCTGCCGGGGCGCGGTGGTCTCCGTACCGGAGACGCCGCCGCAGCCTAAGAGGCTGAGCAGCATCAGGACGCAGAGCAGGAGCGCGGTTTTTTTCATGGGTGATACCCCCTTTCTTATTCAAAAATACATGACAATTTCCCGCTTGTCAAGCGGGAATGATTTTTTATTGCGTTCTTCGGGAATGATTTTTATTGCATCCCGCGTCCGGTCATGGTATAATACAGGCATGATGAATGAGATGATAGAGCTTTACCCCGCGGATGCGGTCCGGCGCGAAACGCGCCGATACAAATTATGGCGTTGCTTCACCGTGAGCTTTGCCCTGGCGGCGCTCGCGGCCTGTGTCGTGCTCGTTTGCAAGACGAACACCGCCAACGCCCCCCGGATGCAGTGGCGCGTGTGTGAGCTCAGCGCCGTTTCGGGCTGCGTCGTCATCTTCCTGTGCAAGCACTTTGTCCTGCCCGGCAAGCGCGAGATTCTCCATCTGCGGACGCTCCGGGACGAGGAACGGCAGGCCGTTTCCGGTCAGGTGTCCCTGCTGCCGGGAAAGATCTCCATACCCGGCAGCGTCCGCATCCGGAAGCTTCAGGTCCGGACCGGGGAGAAGACCAGGACGGTGAACATCGGCTGCCGTTTTGTGAAGCGGCTTCCCAAGCTGCCCGCCGCGCTGACCCTCTATACCGTCCACGGCTACGTCATTGCCTGGGAGGTGCGCCATGAAGCTGATTAGAGCCTTTTTCTCCGCCGCACCCAAATATCTGCTCTGGCTGGTGATGTCCACGATCTTCTGGCTGTGGATCTTTACCCTCGTCACCAACACCACCGCGGAAAAGAAGGTCACGCTCTACGCCGAGGTCCCCGCCCTGGAGGACCCGGGCCTGGCCGCGGAGCTGGAAAAGGCGGCACCGGATTCTATCAAAATGGTGCAGGCCCACAGCTTTGACTATTTCGTCTTCCAGTCCGGCAAGGTCAAGGGCGGCGACATCTACATCGTCCCGGCCTCCAACGTGGAGGAATATCTGCCGGACTTCCTGCCGCTGGACCTGACGCGGCTGCCGGAGGGGCTGAGCCTCTATGAATCCGGGGGCACGGCCTACGGCGTCAGGGTCTATGACGCCGGGAGCGGCGAGGGCGCCGCGAAGCGCTATATCAGCTATACGCTGCCAGGGCTGGCGGCGGAGGACTACTATCTGTTCTTCGGCGTCGAATCCCTCCACTGCGGCGAGCCGGACGCCGCGGCCTACGATGTGGCGGCATATCTGCTGGAGCTGCCCTGAGCCGTCGGCGGAGGCGGCGTCTGCCCGGAAAGCCTTGTTCAATCTGTACAGGTCTAATCCATTTTTTTGGCAGTTTTCCACAAAGTTGAGATTAGAATCTTGTTAAGTTTTTTTTACATTCCATATTTACAACATCGAATCTGCATTGTATAATAATTCTAAGGATGAGAATCGTCGAACGGGCAGATTCTCAGCTCCGGGCTCCCGCCCGGAGCAAAGGATTTTTGGATTCCGTGGCGCGAGCCAATTAAATAAATCTTGGAATCAATAGGAGGAAAATTATGAATCTGAAAAAAGCTTTAGCGCTTCTTCTTTGCCTTGTCATGGTGTTCGCGCTGGCAGCTTGCTCCACTCAGACCGAAGACACCAAGGCCGAGACCAAGGGAGGCAACGACACCCCCTCCGGCGAGACCTACGAGCTTGCCATCAAGGTTTGGGTCCCGGAGCTGGCTGTTGAGCTCACCACCAAGCAGATCGAGGACTTCAACAAGACCAACAAGTACAACATCCACGTGACCCCCACCATCAACGCTCTGTCCGAGGCGGACACCGCCACCCAGATGCTGACCGACGTTTCCACCGGCGCGGACCTGTACTTCTTTGCGCAGGACCAGTTCGCCCGGCTGGTCAAGGGCAGCGCCCTGAGCGCTCTGCCCGATCAGCAGGCTGAGATCGTTGCCAAAGAGAACAACGCGGGCGTCGTGGCCGCCGGTAAGGCCGGCGACGTGCAGTACGCCTATCCTCTGACCAACGACAACGGCTACTTCATGTACTACGACAAGTCCGTCATCCCCGAGTCCGACGTTGACTCCCTCGAGAAGCTGATCGAGGACTGCGAGACGGCCAACAAGTACTTTGCCTTCGAGATCGGCGGCAACGCCTGGTACGCAGCTTCCTTCTTCTTCGGCGCTGGCTGCCATTCCGAGTGGCAGACCGACGACGACGGCAACTTCATCTCCATTGACGACGACTTCAACTCCGAGAAGGGCATGATCGCTGCCAAGGGTATGTCCAAGCTGGTTTGGTCCCCCTGCTACGTCAAGTCCGCCAAGGCGGAGGAGTTCTCCAACAACGCTGCTGTCGTTGTCTCCGGTGTTTGGGACTACGTCAACGCGCAGAACAACCTGGGCGACAACCTGGGCGTCACCGACCTGCCCTCCTTCGAGGTTGACGGCAAGGAGTACCACCTGGGCTCCTTCTCCGGCTGCAAGCTGCTGGGCGTCAAGCCCCAGACCGATGAGAACAGAGTCGCCGCCATCCACATCCTGGCTGAGTACCTGACCAGCGAAGCCGCTCAGCTCGAGCGCTTCGACACCCTGGCCTGGGGTCCCGCCAACCTGGCTGCCGCCGCTTCCGACGCGGTCAAGGCCAACCCCGCTCTGGTCGCTCTGGGCGAGCAGAACGCCTTCGCTACCCCGCAGGGCAACATCAACGGCGACTGGTGGTCCATTGCCGGCGCCATCGCTGAAGAGATCAAGGACGGCAAGACCGACGCCGACCTCCAGACCGCTCTGACCAACTACGACGAGAAGATCAGCGCTGTCTTTACCAAGATTGAGCAGAACAAGAACCAGGCGAACTGGGGCGTCGTCGGCAGCATGACCAACTGGGGCGACGGCACTGACGACTATCCCATGACCGAGGCCGGTGCTTCCTACGTTTCCGACCCCATCGAGCTGAAGGCCGGCGACGAGCTGAAGTGCCGCAAGAACGCCGACTGGGCGGAGAACTATCCCGCCGAGAACGTGGTCGTCGAGGCTGACGGCTATTACATCGTGGTGCTGGATACCACCGACGGCACCGTTACCCTGCAGCCCGCCGAGGCTCCCAGCTGGGGCGTTGTCGGCAGCATGACCGGCTGGGGCAACGACGCTCCCGACTATGCCATGAAGGAAGAGGGCGGCAAGTACGTCTCCGAGCCCATCGAACTGAAGGCCGGCGACGAACTGAAGTGCCGTTTCGGCGGCGAGTGGACCGAGAACATCGGTGTCAACGGCAAGGACGGCGACAACCTCAAGATCGAGGCTGACGGCACCTACATCATCACTCTGGACGTGGAGGCCGCTACCATCACCGCCGACGCGCAGTAAAATCCAACGTATTCCCAAAGTGAAATAGAAATGAACTTTGGCTGAATAAATCGCGTTTTTGGCTGGAGTCAATTCAATTGGCTCCAGCCAATTCTGTTTCCGCCCCGCGTTCCCGGCACGGACCGCGCTCCGCCGCAGCCGCGCCGCAGAATAATCTGAAAGAATGGAGGAATGAATGTGGTATCCTCAAATGGCAAACCCGCAGAGGCAGGGACTCTCAGACGCCGGTTCCACGGCTGGCATCTGATGACAGCGGCTTTTCTGATTCTGTTCCTGCTGATTAATCTTCTGACTCTTTCCTCACCCATCTTCCGGGACAACAACAGGTCGCTCACCATCGCTGATCTTCCGCTCCTGGCGGAAAACCCGGACGCCGAGCTTCCGGAGGAGGCCGAGGAGGCCGCCCTGCCGGAGGAAGAGCTGGAATCCGAAGAAGGCGCAGAGGAAGCGGAAGCGCCCGTAGACGAGCCTGTGGAAGAGCCTGTAGACGAGCCGGAATCCGTCGTGGAATTCACGGCGCTGGAGAATGCGTCCAGCCTGCTCAGCTACAAGCAAATCATTTTCTGGATCGACTTGGCCGTTATCGTGTTCCTGCTGCTCCAGCTGCTCGGCTTCATCCCTTGGCACAAGCTGCTCGATCTGCCCGTATCCCTTGCGGTCGTCGCAGCCTTCGTGCTGAGCTGCATCATCCTGTTCAGTGCGACCTCCATCGGCCTGGGACTGAAGTTCTCCGGTGTGCTGTGGTTCGGCGCCATCCTGATCGCCTGCGCACTGGCGGCCTTTATGGCTGTCTACCTGCTGCGCCAGACGCCGGATAAGCTCGTCCCCATCAACGACGTGGAGTTCCTGGCCCTGCCCAACGGCGACAAGAAGTGCTACCGCGTCGGTTCCCGTTTCGCCTCCATCCCCGGCGGCGTCTGGAACGGCGTCAAGGGCATTGGCCGCGGCATCAAGAAAGCCGCCCTCGCCGTTGTCAACGAATGCAAGGACATTGTCACCACCTTCATCAACGGCGACTGGAAGACAAAGCTCTCCTATGTGGTCATGGGCTTCGGCAACATTGCCCGCGGCCAGATCCTCCGGGGCGTGCTCTTCCTCCTGTTCGAGGCTGTGTTTATCTTCTATATGATCTTCTCCGGCGGCAAGGCCATCAGCCTTCTGTTCCGGCCCATCCTGGGCGAGAAGGAGCAGCACATCGAGAAGGTCATGAACCAGTTCGGCACCGGCTACACCGACAAGCTGGTTCCCGGCGACGACTCCTTCAAGGTCATGCTCTACGGCGTGCTGGCCCTGTTCTTCGTGCTCGCCTTCATCTACACCTGGCGCACCAACATCAAGCAGAACAAGATTGCCGAAGAGATCCTCAAGACCGGGAAGCCCCTGAAGAGCGGCAAGGACGACCTGCGCTCCATGGTGGACGACAACTTCCACCGGACGCTGCTGGCCCTGCCCATGACCGGCATCATCGTCTTCACGGTCATGCCCATCTTCTTCATGGTGCTCATCGCCTTCACCAACTACTCCTACGAGCACAACGGCATCGCCCCGCTCTTCGGCTGGCAGGGTCTGGCGGGCTTCCGCGAGATGCTGTCCTGGAACTCCGGCGGCATCAACTACTCCGCGGCCTTTGGCGAGATCCTGACCTGGACCCTGATTTGGGCCGTCTTCGCCACCTTCACGAACTACTTCCTGGGCATCTTCGTTGCTATGATGATCAACAAGAAGGGCATCAAGTTCAAGAAGCTGTGGCGGACCGTCCTGATCCTGACCATTGCCATTCCGCAGTTCATCTCCCTGCTGTTCGTCTCCCAGATGTTCGCCAAAAACGGCATCGTCAACGGCACGCTGATCGACCTGGGCTTCATCAAGTACGGCCAGGAGATCCCCTTCTGGGAGGATAATACCCTGGCCCGCATCATGGTCATCATCATCAATATCTGGATCGGCATTCCCTATCTGATGCTGATCGCCACCGGTATTCTGATGAACATCCCCGCGGACCTCTACGAATCCTCCCGCATCGACGGCGCCAGCGGCTGGAAGCAGTTCTCCAAGATCACGCTGCCCTACATGCTGTTCATCACCGGCCCCTATCTGCTGACCAGCTTCACCGGCAACATGAACAACTTCAACGTCATCTACCTTCTGACCGGCGGCAACCCGGTGATGAAGGGCGTTCCGAAAGCAGGCCATACCGACCTGCTCATCACCTGGCTGTTCAAGCTGACGACCGGCGAGAACCAGAGACCCTATCTGGCCTCCGTCATCGGTATCCTCGTGTTCTTAGTGGTGTCGGTCATCACCCTTGTCGTGTACGGCTTGCTGCCCTCGGTCAAGAATGAGGAGGATTTCCAATGAGTAAGAATAAGGATCCTCAGGCTGTCATGAAGCAGCACATGGGCCTCAAGGCCTCCCAGAGAATCAGCAACACCATTATCTACGTCGTGCTGGTCATCATCAGCATCGTCTGGCTGATCCCCTTCGTCTGCATCGTTCTCCAGTCCCTGCGTGTCGAGAAGCTGAACGGCGCCATGGTGACGTGGCGTGTCGGCTACATCTTCCCGAAGAAATGGGGCCTTGACAACTACATCGCCCTGTTTAAGACCGACTTCCCCCGCTGGTATCTGAACACCTTTATTATCGCGGTGTTCGTCTGCATCATCCAGACCGTCATCATCCTCTGCATGTCCTACACCCTCTCCCGCTTCCGCTTCAAGATGCGTACCAAGCTCATGCGGTTCATGCTGATCCTGGGTCTGTTCCCCGGAATGCTGGCGATGCTGATCCTCTACCGGGTCCTGGCGGACCTCGGCCTGACCGAGGAGCACGCGGTCCCCGGCCTGATCCTCGTCTACGTGGCCTCCTCCGGTATGGGCTACTACGTGTCCAAGGGCTTCTTCGACACCATCCCCAAGTCCCTGGACGAAGCAGCCCGGGTGGACGGCGCCACCAGAGCTCAGGTGCTCTTCAAAATCATTCTTCCTTTGGCAAAGCCCATTGTCATCTACACCGTTCTGACTGCGTTCATGGCCCCCTGGGGCGACTATGTGTTCGCCTCCTACATCGCCCACGCCAACAGCCTGGGCATGAACGTGGCCGTCGGCTTGAACTACTGGTTGTCGAAGGACCAGATTGCCGCGCATTATACGATGTTCTGCGCCGGCGGCGTTATGGTCGCCATCCCGGTGTCCATCCTGTTCATGTGCCTGCAGAAGTATTACGTTGAGGGCGTGACAGGCGGCGCTGTCAAGGGCTAATAAGAAAGGAGCAGTAAGAAATGGCAAGTGTGAAACTGACGAAAGTCAAGAAAATTTATGACAATAAAGTCGAGGTCGTGCACGGCTTTGACCTGGACATCAAGGACAAGGAATTCGTGGTCTTCGTCGGCCCCTCCGGCTGCGGCAAGTCCACCACCCTGCGCATGATCGCCGGTCTGGAAGAGATCAGCGCCGGTACCGTCGAGATCGACGGCGTTGTGGTCAACGATATGCAGCCCAAGGACCGCAACATCGCCATGGTCTTCCAGAACTATGCTCTGTACCCCCACATGACGGTGTATGACAACATCGCTTTCTCCCTGCGCCTTCAGAAAATGCCCGAGGACCAGATCTATGAGAAGGTGACGAATGCCGCCGAGATCCTGGGCATCACCGAGTATCTGATGCGCAAGCCCAGAGCCCTGTCCGGCGGCCAGCGTCAGCGTGTCGCTATCGGTCGCGCTATGGTCCGGGAATCCAAGGTCTTCCTGATGGACGAGCCTCTGTCCAACCTGGACGCCAAGCTCCGCAACCAGATGCGTGCCGAGATCATCCTGCTCCGGAAGAAGCTGGACACCACCTTCATCTACGTCACCCACGACCAGACCGAGGCTATGACCCTGGCGGACCGCATCGTCATCATGAAGGACGGCTACATCATGCAGGTCGGCACCCCCGCCGAGTGCTTTGATATGCCCGCCAACCTCTTCGTAGCCGAGTTTATCGGCGCACCGAAGATGAATATCATCAAGACCAAGCTGGTCAAGGAGAACGGCAAGTACTACGTGACCCCCTTTGGCGCCAAGATCGAAGTCACCGGCGAGAAGGGCGCGGAGCTGGCAAAGCGCGGCGTGGAACCCGGCGAGGTGCTTCTGGGCGTCCGTCCCGAGCACATCACCCTGGCGAAACCCGGCGAGGGCATTGCCACCCGCCTGGAGGTCAACGAAATGATGGGCTCCGAGCTCCATCTCCACGTCTACACTGAGGACGAGACCCGTCTCATTGTCCGCGTTCCCACCATCAGCCTGACCAAGGAGCAGCGCGAGGGCATGACCTACGGCGCTCCGCTGAACATCACCTTCGAGGGCAAGGTCATGCACTTCTTTGACCCCGAAACCGA
The DNA here is from genome assembly GCA_017429325.1 of Oscillospiraceae bacterium. Lineage (GTDB taxonomy): Bacteria > Bacillota > Clostridia > Oscillospirales > Oscillospiraceae > JAFRPC01. The sequence continues at coordinate 12,363 of JAFRPC010000043.1, forward strand.
AAAGAACCTGCTCTGCGACTGAGAAACAGAATCGCAAAACCAGCCTCCGGGGCCCCGGATTCTCCCGGGACCCCGGAGATACCATACATGTCAGAAAGGGGATAGCGACATGCGCAAGCGGATTCTGCGCCTGCTGGCAGGCCTGCTGAACTTGCTCCTGCTGGCGGGCTGCGCCGAAGGGATCGCCCGGGAGGATGTGGCCCCCACGGGTCGGCTGGAGGGCTGCTCCCTCTATCTCAAGGCCGTGGAGGGGCTGCCGGAGGACTTCATCTTCGGCATGGACGCCTCCCAGGTCCCGTCCCTGGAGGCGAGCGGCGTCAAGTACTACGATGTCGCTGGGAACGAAAAGGACGTCTTCCGCATCCTGGTGGAGAACGGCGTCAACTATATCCGTGTTCGGGTCTGGAACGACCCCTATGACGCCCAGGGAAACGGTTACGGCGGCGGCAACTGCACCGTGGACACAGCTCTGGAGATCGGGAAACGGGCCACAAAGTACGGCATGAAGCTGCTGGTGGACTTCCACTACTCCGATTTCTGGGCGGACCCCGGCAAGCAGCAGGCCCCCAAGGCCTGGAAGGACCTGGACCTGGAGGCCAAGACCCAGGCCTTAGAGGCCTACACCCGGGAGAGCCTGCAAAAGCTCCGGGACGCCGGGGTGGACGTGGGCATGGTCCAGGTGGGCAACGAGACCAACGGCGCACTGTGCGGGGAAACGAGCTGGTCTGCCATCGTGCAGCTGATGGCGGCGGGCTCCAGGGCCGTTCGGGCGGTGTACCCGGAGGCAAAGGTGGCGGTCCACTTCGCCAACCCCGAGAACGGCGCCTATCCCGCCTACGCCTCCAACCTCAAGCTCTACGGCCTGGACTACGACGTGTTCGGGACTTCCTACTACCCCTACTGGCACGGCAGTCTGGAAAACCTGACCAACATCCTGCGCCAGATCAGGACCCAGTACGGCAAGGAGGTCCTGGTGCTGGAGACCTCCTACGCCTGGACCGGGGAGGACAGCGACTTCTTTGGCAACACCATCTCCGAGGGCAGCGCCGTGGCAAAGCCCTATCCCTACACCCTCCAGGGCCAGGTCAACAGTCTGCGGGACCTGACCCAGGCGGTGCTGGATGCCGACGGCATCGGCGTCTGCTATTGGGAGGGGACCTGGATCTCCGCGGGCGGTTCCACCAAGGAGGAGAATCAAAAGCTCTGGGAGCAGTACGGCTCCGGCTGGGCGAGCTCCTACGCGGCGGAGTACGATCCCCAGGACGCGGGGAAGTGGTACGGCGGCTGCGCCGTGGACAACCAGGCCTTTTTTGACGCCCAGGGCCGCGCCTTGGAGAGCCTGATGGCCTTCAACCTGATTCGCTACGGCAACGAGAGCGTCCCGGAGCCGCCGGAGTATGAGATGCGCTGGACGCCCACCGAGGCCGAAGCGGCGGACGAGGGGGAAAACCTGCTGCATAATCCGGGCTTCGAGGACGGCGCGGACGCCCCCTGGACCGCGACAAATCTCGGCGGCTGCAAGGAGCTGAACATTGAAAAAAAGACCGGCGACTCCCGCAGCGGCGACTGGCACTATCACTTCTGGTCCCCCGATGCGGGCACGGCGGAGTTCACCTTAGAGCAGAGCCCCGAGGGCCTGGAGGCTGGGACCTATGATTTCAGGATCTGGATCATGGGCGGCGACTGCGGCGAGGCGGAGGTTTACGCCTACGCCAAGCTGGACGGCGAGATCGTCGCCAAGGCCCCCATGGAGATCACCGTCTGGAACGAGTGGCACGCCGGGGAGATCACCGGCATCGAGTACGCCGAGGGCCGGACCCTGACCGTGGGCGTCTACGTCAAGGCCTCCAACCCCGGCGCCTGGGGCAAGATAGATGATGCGATCCTGTACAGACAGTGATCCAGCGCATAATGGAGAATCAAATGAGCAGCTTTATTTTGAACCTCATCCACCGCCCCGAACTGTCCCCGGAGTACGCCGAGAAGCTCACGGGACAGGGCAGGGAAGAGGAGCCAGGCCGAAAGGCCCTGGTGGACGAGAGCCTGGAGATCTTCAAAACCCAGCAGGCCCTGGCCCACAAATACGGGCTCAGGACCACCATCCAGATGACCTACGCCAGCCTCTTCTGCCCGGAGGCCGTGGCCCTGGCAAAGGAGGACCACGCAGCCTACGGCGACGAGATCGGCCTCTCCCTTCTGGGCCTGCCCTGCGAGCAGTTCCGGGAGAAGTACCGCACAAAGGACTTTTGCATCTGGATGTTCTCGCTGGAGGACAAGAAAGCCATTGTGCGGGACGTTTTCGAGAAGTTTCACGAGATCTTCGGCTTTTATCCCGCCTCCACCGGGTCCTACTACATGGACGCGGACCTGATCAACTTCATCAAGGCAGAATATCCCTCCGTGAGCTGTGTCATCGCTACCTGCTGGGAGGAGGGGCCGAAGGCCTATCACACCTGCAACAACTCCTGGTACACCCTGATGGACGGCGGCCCCTGGGCGCCCTGGATCCCCTCGAAGGCCAACACCCATGCCCCCGCTGCCAACGCCGCCGAGGACAGCGGCGTCGTGGCCATCCCCCACCTGAGCCGGGACCTGCTGGCCTGCTACGACGGCAACGGCTCCAACTTCGGCACCCACCCCCAGAACGTCCTGCGGGGCATGATCTACGATTCCCAGACCTGGGAATATCCCTATCTCTACAATCTCATCGACCAGTACCGCAGCCTCGCCAGGTATAACGACGGCCTGGCCTACAACATGATGTTCGTCGGCCCCGGCTGGATGAACAAGGCTGGCCGCTGGGAGCAGCCCTACGAGCTGCTGTACAAGGCCTACGAGGACGGCTGCGCCTACTACGGCAAGCTCAAACAGGAAGGCAAGCTTCAGGATATGACCATGGCGGAGTTCGCGGCGTACTACCGGCAGCGGAAGAGCTACACCACCCCGGAATGCGCCCTCTGGCGGGACATCCTCTACGGCTCCGACAAGCAGCTCTTCTGGTACTGCGACCCCTATATGCGGGTCTGCGTCAACATGGACCAGGGCGGGGCTATCGTGGACCTGCGGCCCTACGCCGCCAAGTTAGAGTGGCCCGTGGGCATCGGCACGCCCCACGTGCAGAATGCCAGCTACCCCTTCCTGATCCAGGAGAAATACCGGGCCGGGTACTTTACCCACTACGCGGGGGAGGGCACCGTCCGCTCCGCCAAGCTCTGCTGGCGGGGCGAGGAGGCGGACCTCTGTCTCTGCCGGACCAAGGCGTCCTTCCGCCGGGAGGGGGAGGACCGCATCCTGACCCTGGACCCGGTGGAGATCGTCTTTGCCGGAGGCCTGCGCGTCAAGCTGCAAACCGCCCATACCTTCTCTGAGGGCAGCGCCAATCTCCGCACCGACCGGCGCATCCTCTGGCAGTCGGACCCGGCGGAGACCGTCACCATCCGGGAATATCTGACGGCCTGCTACGGCACCACCGAGTACCCCGAGGACATGAGCTCCCTGACCCTGCACGTCGAGGCGGGGGAGGAGTCCGTCACCATCCCCTACGAATACCGTTGCCGCGAGGCAGCTGTCCCCGGCGCGGAAGAGGTCAGCTGTACTCTCCCGCCCATCAAGACCCGGGTCTCCATGCTCGCCAACGGGCGGGACCGGGTGGGCTTCATCCGTGAGGGCTACGCCTTCAGTCCCATGTTCACCCTGGGCTGGGAGCGAAAACTCAGAGAACAGGAGGTGTTCACCACATGGCTCAGGCTGGAAAGGGCAGACTGAACTACCGCTGCCCGTCCTGCTTCCTGCGGGACATCGACATGGATATGTTCTACGACCGGGACCGAGACGAATACTACTGTCTGCGCTGCCAGTACCGGGGCAAGGAGGCGGACGTGCTGGCAAAGAACGAGCTGGCCCGCTTCCGCTACGGCGCCATGCACCGGCGCTTCACCTTTGAAGAGGAAGACTGATATGGAGCACATTCTGGACCTGAGCGCCCCGCGCATCAAGGGCGCGGACCTCTCCACCCTGCCGGAGGTCGAAAAGGCAGGGGGCCGTTTCTTTGACGAGGCAACAGGCAACAGGCAACAGGCAACAGGGGACGCGGGAAAAGCCTTCCCCCTTGGGGGAAGGTGTCATCGGGCGGCCCCCGCAAGCCCGATGACGGATGAGGGGGCGTCCCGACAAGAAGACGCTCTCGTGATCCTGAAACGCCACGGCATGAACCTTGTGCGCCTACGCCTCTGGAATGATCCTTGTGACCCAGATGGAACCCCCTACGGCGGCGGCACCAGCGACCTGCCCAGGGTCCTGGAGATGGCCCGGCGCTGCAAGGCTCTGGGCCTGCCCTGGCTGCTGGACCTCCACTACTCCGATTTCTGGGCGGACCCCGGCAAGCAGTTCCCGCCCAAAGCCTGGGCGGGGTACGACGCCGAAGGCCTGGCCCGGGCGGTCTATGACTTCACCCGGGAGACGCTGGAGACGCTGAAGGCCGAGGAGCTGCTGCCCGCGATAGTCGCCGTGGGCAACGAGATCACCAACGGGATACTCTGGCCTCTGGGGAAGGTGCCGGAATGGACGAACCTCGTCTGCTTCCTCGCCGCGGGACTGCGGGCGGTGCGGGAGGCGGCCCCCTCCGCCCGCACCATGCTCCACCTGGACAACGGCGGGAACCGGGCCCTCTACGCGGCCTGGTTCGACAGCTGGTTCGCCCACGGCGGCCCGGACTTCGACTGCATCGGCCTGAGCTACTACCCCATCTGGCACGGCACCCTGGAGGAGCTGCGGGAGAACCTGCACGCCCTGGCGTCCCGCTTCGGAAAGCCCCTGCTGGTGACGGAGAGCTCGGCGGCCTTTACCTTGGCGGACTGCAGCCCCTGGGAGGGCTTGGAGCCGGGCAGGGAACACGGGCTGGTGGTGGGCGAGGCCGCCGCGGCGAAGGTCCCATACCCTCCCACGCCGGAGGGCCAGTGCGAGTTTCTGCGGGAACTCTGGGCGGTCATTCGCTCCGTGCCGAAGGACCTGGGCCGGGGCCTCGTCTGGTGGGAGCCCGCCTGGCTGCCGGTGCCTGGCGTCGGCTGGACGACGCCCGCCGGGCTGGCCTACATCGGCGAGACCGGCGCCTGCGGCAACCAGTGGGCCAATCAATGTATGTTCGACTATGACGGACGGGGCCTGCCCGTCCTGGAGACCTTGGAGAAACTGATATGAATCCTGTTAGCTGTGAGACCTGCGAGAAGCGGACGCCGGAGCGCCGGGTCCTCTTTGTCAACGCCTGCGTCCGGGAGGGCTCCCGGACCCTGCGGCTGGCGCGGCGGGTGCTCTCCCATCTGGAGGGCGCTGTCACCGAGCTGGACCTGGAGGCGCTGGAGCTCCGGCCTCTGAGCCGGGAGACCCTGGCCCGCCGGGAGGCTCTGCTTGCCGCCGGAGCGCCGGAGGACCCGCTGCTGGCCCAGGCCCGACTGTTCGCCGCGGCGGACGAGATCGTGCTGGCGGCCCCCTACTGGGACCTGAGCTTTCCCGCCTCGGTGAAGACCTGGATCGAGCACGTCAACTGCATCGGCCTGAGCTTTGCCTACGGCCCCGACGACCGGCCTTACGGCCTCTGCCGGGCGAAGCGGCTGCTCTACGTCATGACCGCGGGCGGGCCCATCCTGCCGCCCAACGACGGCTACACCTATCTGAAAGCCCTCTGCAACACCTTTTACGGAATTGTCGAGACCCACTGCTTTGCCGCGGAGGGCCTGGACCTGCGGGCGGCGGACCCGGAAGCCATTCTGGCTGAGGCGGAGCGCCGGGTGGACGCCTTTTTTGAAGAAGAAACCCGGCAGCGGCGTACCCCCTGCGCCGCGCCGACAACCAATCCCTGAAAAAGGAGGACATTGGAAATGGAAAAACTGATCACGGTGGAGGAGTCCGGCGCGACCCTGCGCTTCCGGGTCTGGGACCAGGAGTGGTCAGAGGCGGCCTTCGAGGAGCTGCGCCGGGAGCACAACGTGCTCTTTCGGGCCGACAGCGTGGTGCCGGTGCTGATCCGGGGGAAGATCCTGACCCTGGGCATCGAGGACGACGGCGTCCTGATTTTCAGCCCCGAGGCCCCCCGCTTCCACGTCCACTGGGCGCCTGCCCTGGCAGAGACACTGCGGGAGGCCGTCGAACAGCTCACGCTGCCCGTGGAGGAACAATAAACAGAACAGGGCCCCTGTCCGAATGAACCGGACAGGGGCCTCGCTTTTTTGCTCAGTCGGTCAGTTGACCTTGTACAGGTACAGCTTGTAGCTGGTGGAGTTGTAGCAGCGGAAGAGGTTGGAGTTGAAGCCGAGATAATAGCTGGTGGCGGAGCGGCTGCGCATCCGGACAGCGCCGGAGGACAGAGACAGGGTCCACTGTGCCGCGGTGCCGGAGTAGGAGGTAGAGGTGGTCAGGCCCTTGGACTTGTAGGTCAGATAGTTGGAGGAGCCCTTCATTTTGAAGTAGTAGTAGGAGCCGGTCTTCGCCACGGTGTAGATGTAGTTGTTGGAGACACCGGAGAGGGTGTTGCCGCTGCGGGTGATGCCCGCGGCGGAGAGGGTCTTGGCGCCGGAGGTAGAGCCCAGGTTGGTGCCGGTCACGGAGCCGGAGGCGTCCAGGACGTAGTAGGTGGAGCCGTTGATGCCCACCAGGACGTAGTTGCCGGACCAGTCGGAGGGAGCGGTCGTCACCAGGGTGGCAGTGGTGCCGCTGGAGGAGCCGCCGCCGGAGGAACCGCCGGAGGAGCCGCCGGAGGAGGCCATGCCGGAGGGCGTGGTCATGTTGGAGGGAACGGTCCTGCCGAAGATCAGCCAGGCATACTCGGGGTAGTCAATGAAGACGTTCCGGTTGCCCTGGATGCCCTGGACCACGTCGTTGCGGCCCATTTCCCAGGTGTCCACGGGGTCCGCCTGGCACCAGCTCAGCAGCAGGTCCACGTTCTGGATCACGTCGGTGAGGTTGGATTCGCCCCAGCGGACGTAGCAGTACAGCAGGATGCGGGCCACGTCGCCCTTGACGGAATCCAGGGGCTCAAAGTAGCTGGAGTTGTAGTAGCCGCCCACAGTGCCGGAGGAGGTGGTAGCAGTGGAGTAGCTGCCGCCCCGGACGTAGCCGTAGGGCAGATTGCCGCGGGTGGAGTTGACCTTGGGGTCGGCGGGACGGACGTGGTGCATGTCCGCGCCGCAGTTGGAGGTGGTAAAGCTGCCCAGGCTCTGGGGCCATACGTGCTCCCGGTTCCAGGTGGAGCCGCTGTCCCAGCTGCTGGAGACGGACTTGCTGGTGTAGAACAGGGTCAGCTTGGAAGTGCTGCCGGAGGTGGCGTCGGAATACTTGCTGTAGGTGGTCAGATTCGCGTAGGTGGTCTTGGTGGTGTGGGTGTTGGTCATCAGGGTCGCCAGCTTGGATTTGAGGTTGGAGGCCGTCTGCGTCTTCAGATTGGCGTAGGTGTAGGTGCCGGTGTAGTAAGCAGTGGCCTTGGCGCTCAGAGACGTGCAGGTGACGCCGCGGGTGCCGGTGTTGTAGCTAAAGGTCGCGGCGCTGGCTGCGGGTAGGACCGCCAGAAGGGATACCAGCATCCCCAGGACCATCAACAGGGAAAGTGTACGTTTCAGGTGCTTCACGTTGGTTTCTCCTTTTCGTCAAAATCTGATGTATCCGATGTACGGACCTACAATAGAATAGCACAAAAACAGCAGCTTCGTCAAGAAAAAACTAATGGAGATTTCATGAATTCCGCCCCTGCCGCCGGGGACTGCTCATGGAATTGTTAATTCAATTCGTCGAAATGGGTTGACAATCGGGTCCCTTTCGGCTATGATAGTTTTACAAAAAATTCTGGGAAAGGAAATGAACGATATGGTCAAAAACTCCGAGCTTCGCGCTCGCGCCAGAGAAAATCTCGGCGGCTCCATCTTCCACAAAGACTGGCTGACTGCGGTGGCGGTCTGCCTGGTCGGCAGCATCATCAGCAGTTTTTTTCCCCTGCTTTTGGCAGGGCCGGTGCTCTTCGGCGAGGCCGTTATCTTTTTGAAGAAGGCCCGCGGCGGCGGGAAAATCGTCTTTGAAGACCTGTTCCTCGGCTTTGACCGCTTCGGCGAGTGCTTCCTCCTGAGTTTCATGCAGGGGCTTTTCGTCTTCCTTTGGTGCCTGATCCCGATTGCCGGTATCTTCATCGGGATCTATAAGGGGCTCGGCTATGCAATGTCCTTCTATATCAAGGCGGACGCTCCGGATACCGGCTGGCGGGAATGCCTGGACCGCTCCGTGTTGATGATGAACGGCCACCGCTGGGAGTTCTTCTGCCTGCAGCTCAGCTTCATCGGCTGGATGCTGCTGGGCCTGCTGGCCTTCGGTATCGGCGTCTATTGGGTCTCGCCCTACATGGAGGCCGCCAAGGCGAACTTCTATGAGGTCCGCCGCCTGGAGGGCGGGCTGTACTGAGAGTTGCAAAATAGAGAAACACGGTCCGGAGCGCTCCGGACCGTGTTTCTTTTGTGGTGTGCCGGGCATGGCACGATTCTCGCGGGTGAAAGTCCCGCCACGGGTATTTACCGCCAAGTGTAGCGAACCGCAAGCCGGAGTCAGCAATGGCGACGGGGGAGGAAGCGGTGTAGCAAAGCCGAGGAGCCTACGAA
>JAFRPC010000044.1 GCA_017429325.1 Oscillospiraceae bacterium
ACTTGCAGTCTTATCTCAGCGAGTTCTGCTATAGATTCAACCGCAGGAGCTTTCACGGGCAGATCTTTGACCGCTTGGTCCTTGCCGTTTCCTCCTGCAACTAAATCTTGTGCCTTGCTGAGTTAAGCCGATAACCAGAATGCTAATTAATTGTCAAATCATGTGTAGAAGTATGTTCGATCTGCGATATTGTTGATTATTTATTTGCAAAATCACTATAGAATCCTCTATGTCCCTGTGAGGCTTAAATGAGGGATAGTATCCCTCATTTAAGCCTTTTTGTAATTGTTTTCTGCGTAGCAATACAAATTATTTCAACTTGAAGTATCATACCTGCTGCTATTCTCAAAGATGCTTCGATATAAATTTTACATCGCTGATTCGGGAAGAATGCTTTTTAAATAAATAACTGTTATGTATCGACACCTATCTATTGATGCTATTGAATTTATGCGATAAAGAATATATTATCAGATTTGAGGTTTTCTGAATGAAAAAAATATTTTATTTCGCGGGCTTTTTCACTGGGATTTATTTAATATATGTTTTTATTCTATTTTCTAACTCCATAATTTTCCCGACAGTTTCTGGAGAACTGTTTGATTGCTCTGTTGAAAAAAATATACGTGTAAAGGATTTAATAAGCATATCCAAACAATATGATATGACTGTATTCACCAATGAGTATCATAATACAGCCGCTTTTTCAAAAGATATTGTTTTTCAGTTTTTGTCTATCAGTCAGGAACATTCGTCCGGTATACATATGGGATTTCAGCCATCATTATTCCCAACAAATAAAATCCTGTATGAAATTCAAAATCAGTACGATTTATGCGTGCAAAGATTTTGGGTTATGCAAAATAACATTTCGAACTTTAAGGAATTTTTAGGAGCATTAAAGGAATATGGTGTTAGTGCAGATTACTTCATGCTTTATACTATGAATTCACAGGTTGTATTTGCGGGTAAAAATATTGAGTTTTTTGTCTGTATGTGTCTGTTCTTGCTGTTTTGCATGGGCTCCTATTATGTCATACGAAATAAAGAAATTGCAATTTTAAAATTATACGGATGTAGCAACTTGGCTATATCTGGGCGCCTGATAAAAACTGCGGCATTTCGCATTCTTATAGGCTATATAATAACATGTATGGTCTTTTGTATGTACATCCTAATGAACAATATGTCATTACTGGGTGATTATCTAAAACTTTTTTTCTATGTTATTTTTTGTATTATATACATTTTGGCAGTTAGTTTTTTTATAGGAGCTGTCTTCGTAAACTGCATGAGCATTCTTCCAAGCATAAAAAACAAAAAAAATAATAAGCTCATTTTAAGCTTCACCGTTGTTTTTAAGATATGTATTACGGTGATTCTATTGCTTTTTGCCAAAAGTGTTTATTATGAAGTTTTGGATTTGAAGACAACCACATATTATACCAATAACTCACCAGGTAAAGACTTTTATTATATTAATACTTCGACGGAACCAGACAATGCTATGATGGTGCAAATTATATCTGCCATTGAAAGCCTGGACAGCGAGAATGTATACAATTATGCAGAGCCTGTAGAGTGTTCATTTGGAAACGAAAAAAACCAAATTGAACTCCCTGTGATTTGTATGTCTTACAATATGCTGAACTATATTCCTATTTTCGCGGAGGACGGAACACTTGTTCGACAGGAAAATTTAGATTATTCAGGAACCACCTTGTTAATTCCAGCTAATCTAAAGGATAGAACCGAGGATATAATTACGGGTTTTTCTGATTATAGTTTTGATAATTCTGACATAAATATCTATTATATTACCGCGGAGCAGGAACATAGCGACTTTTTAGATACCGAAATAATCGTATGCAATGCGCTTTATTGCTTGCGGGAAACGGAAAAAAGCCTGTATTTCAATGGTGGAGAAGTTTTATTTCATAGAGATACAGCTGCGATCCTACAAAAATGTTTAGATGAGGACAAAATAGATGGCGGCACTGTATCGCTCAGAGCATTGGGAAATGACTATCAAATCGGTATTATGAACATAAAGCTCAAATTATTGGACGATTTGCAGTTTTTGATTATAAATTTTTCTTCCTTTGTTTTATCGGTCATTGCCATTGCTATTGTATATTGTGAGCTCAGAAAGAAGGAAATCTCTATTTATCAAATGGCCTCAGTCTATCCGAAAAGGGTTATCATTTATTTAGTGGGTATCAACCTCTTCATTACAATTACGCTTGCTTGTATAATTTGCCCTATGTGCCTTCTTGCTGCAATACCGGAAGTCTTGATATATTTTTCTGTATTTAACTATTACCGTTCACGAAAAATATTGGCGGTATTAAACGGTGAATAATAAAGGAAAGGAAATGGACAAATTATGATAGAGTTAAAGAATATAAACAAAGCCTTTGGCGAAAAAAAACTCTTTACAAACTATAATATTGTGATTAACGATGGGGAGTTCTGTGGGATAAAGGGCGTTTCTGGAAGTGGTAAATCCACACTTTTAAACATGATTGGTTTGCTTGAAAAATGTGATAGTGGTGAAATTATTATCAATGGAAAAACCGTAGATTATGAAAACAAAAGACAGATTAATTCTCTGCGAAAAGAAACGATTGGGTATTTGTTTCAAAATTTTGCATTGATAGATGATTTTTCTGTGTTTGATAACTTAGTAATCGGCTTACCGAGGAAGTCAAAAAAAGAACAGAAATTGCAGATTTCTTCTGTTCTAAAAAATTTGAATTTGGATGTTCCACTGGAACAGAAGATTTTCAAACTATCTGGTGGAGAACAGCAGCGTATAGCGATTGCAAGAGTTATTCTACAAAACAAATCAATTATTTTAGCAGACGAACCAACGGCTTCAGTTGATTCCAAGAATAGAGATATAATTTTATGGATTCTTCAAAAACTTAACAATCAAGGCATAACAGTAGTTGTTGTGTCGCACGACGATTATGTAATTAAGCACGCTAATCGAGTTATTAACTTGTAAATTGAACATAGTCTGTAAAAACCTCATAAGAAAAAGACAATACAAGTCGATTTTTCTCACTCGAAAAAGTACAGTTCAATCAGGAGACAATTAATGCGAAAAAATCTCGTAAGTGCTCCGGATGACTACAACAAGCCTAGCCCTGTTTCCAGGATGGTATTGTATAGAGCAACAAGTTAAGCGTCAGGTATTGGCTATCGGTAAATTTGACCAGCATTCAGCAATAAATTCATAAGGAGCTTTTTTGCAATAGCAATAATTGCTTTCTTCTGCCAGAGTTCAACACACAGCAGGGGGGGCGGTTCTCTGTGTCAAACAGAGAGGATGCTTCTGTGTATACGGTCCTTCCTATGACCTATCATACATTGTGCCAGGCGAACTGTTAAACTTGCCGCGGGCTTCCGGGCCGCAGGACGGAGCGCCGGAGCCTCGGAAAAAGGCTGCTGTTATATAGGCGTATTGAGCCGGTACAGTTATATAGGCGTATTGAGCCGGAAGATGGTTGACAAAAATCGAGAAAAATAATTATAGAAGTAGTTTTCTGCTGCACTGCCGGAGCGCCGAAACGCCGCGGAGATCTGATGCGCCGAAACGGCTCGGAAATATGCGCCGAAACGCCTCGGAAATAGGGCTTGCAATCTTCTGCCCTATGCGGTACAATAGAGACAGCCGCCTCGGCGGTATGCTGCCTGACAATTGGGAAAGGATGAAGAAAACGTGAAACCCTTTGAAAATCTGACCGGGGCGGAGAAGGAAGCCCTGTACAAGTCCCTGCGGGAGGAATTTGACCGCGTCTGCGGGAAGAAGCTGAAGCTGAATATGGCTCGCGGCAAGCCCGGCAAGGAGCAGCTCGACCTGGTCTCCGGCATCCTCACCGCCCTGACCAAGCCGGAGGACTGCGAATGCGACGGCATCGACGCCCGCAACTACGGGAACCTCTCCGGCCTGCCTGCCGCCAAGCGCCTCTTTGCCGAAATTCTGGACTGCAAGCCGGAGCAGTGCTTCATGGGCGGCTCCTCCAGCCTGCAGCTCATGTATGACCTGGTCGCCAAGGCCTGGACCCACGGCCTGCTGCACAGCCCCCAGCCCTGGTGCCGGGAGCCCAAGGTCAAATGGCTCTGCCCGGCCCCGGGCTATGACCGTCATTTCGCCGTCTCCAAGTCCTTCGGCATGGAAATGATCCCCGTCCCCATGACGCCGCAGGGCCCGGACATGGACCTGGTGGAGGAGCTGGTCAAGGACCCGACGGTCAAGGGCATCTGGTGCGTTCCCAAATTCTCCAACCCCCAGGGCTTCGTCTATTCGGAGCAGACCATCGCCCGGTTGGCAGGCCTGAAGCCCGCAGCGCCCGACTTCACCCTGATTTGGGACAACGCCTACTGCGTCCATGAGGTCTACGGCGAATACCTGCCCTTCCCCGACATCCTCTCCCTATGCGCCGAGGCGGGGAACCCGGATATGGTCTACGAATTCGCCTCCACCTCCAAGATCACCTTCCCCGGCGCGGGCATCAGCGTTATGGCGGCCAGCGAGGCCAACCAGAGCTATCTACAGAGTCTGCTGACCTTCCAGATCATCTCCTACAACAAGGTCAACCAGCTCCGCCACGTCCGCTTCCTGAAGGACAAGGCCCACACCCTCGAGATCATGAAGCAGCACGCCGAGGTCCTGCGGCCCAAGTTCGACTGCGTGCTGGACACTCTGGAGCGGGAGATCGCTCCGCTGGGTCTGGCTTCCTGGGAGAAGCCCAAGGGCGGCTACTTCGTCTCCGTCAACACCCTGCCCGGCCTGGCGAAGCGGACCTTAGAGCTCTGCGCCCAAGCAGGCGTCACCATGACCGCCGCCGGCGCCACCTACCCCTACGGCAAGGACCCCGCCGACAGCAACATCCGCATCGCCCCCAGTTACCCCGGTCTGGAGGAGCTGGCCCAGGCCATCGAGATTTTCTGCCTCTGCCTGAAGCTGGCCGCGCTGGAAAAATAAGAACAGTTCCTACCCTCTCCGCGGAGAAAGAGATTCCCCGCGGAGAGGATTTTTTTCTCCGCTGGGCCGTCTTTTCTTGCATTTTGCCGCAAAATATGGTATCATAATTTGCAAATGGAATTCCAGGAGGTACGGAACGATGACGCAGAATGAGCTTTCCCGGGAGGAATTGGAGCATCTGGCGGAAAAAGAGCTGGAGCAGCAGGCCAACAAACAGGAGTACGTGGAACGGCCCCTGTCACACCGGGTCCTGGCGTGGATCTTAGCGGGTGTGATGGTCGTGGGTGTGCTGCTCTACTTTGCCCACATCGCGGGCCTGCTCTGAGTGATGCGCATTTTAGGCATCGACCCCGGTTATGCCACCACGGGCTTCGGCCTGCTCCAGGCGGAGGGGCCGGAGTTCCGGCTTTTGCAGTACGGCGTCGTCACCACCCCCGCCGACCTGCCATTTCCCAGGCGTCTGGAGATCCTGTACGACGACCTGCTGCGGCTGGTGGAGGTCACGGCTCCCGACGCAGCGGCAGTGGAGGAGCTCTTCTGGGGCCACAATATCACCACCGGCATCGGGGTCTCCCACGGACGGGGCGTAATCCTGCTGGCCCTGACCAAGGCCGGGGTCCCGATTTATGAGTACACCCCCATGCAGGTCAAGCAGGCGGTGGTGGGCTACGGCAAGGCGGAGAAGCGGCAGGTCATTGAAATGACCCGCCGGATCCTCCGCATGGAACAGCCCGCCCGCCCCGACGACGCGGCGGACGCCATCGCCATTGCCCTCTGCCACGCCCGTTCCCAGAGTTCCCTGCTTTCAAAGCTCCAGGCCTCCCCGTAGCGGCGAACAGTGTGCGCCACGGGAAAACATATAAAGGAAGAACGCTATGTTTTACTATTTGAACGGAAAGATCACCGTCCTGGAGGCGGGGCTGGCCGTGGTGGACTGCGCCGGCGTCGGCTATGCCTGCCACTGCAGCACCTACACCCAGTCGCAGCTTCGGGTAGGGGAGGAGCGGAGGCTCTACACCCACGTCAACGTCAAGGAGGACGCCTTTGACATCTACGGCTTCTCCGGGCGGGAGGAGCTGCGGCTCTTCGAGCTGCTCACCGGCGTCACCGGCGTGGGACCCGCCTCGGCCCTTGCCATTCTCTCGGTGCTCTCCCCGGACCAGCTCACCCTCGCCATCCTGACGGGGGACGAGAAGGCCATCACCCGGGCCAAGGGCATCGGCGCCAAGAGCGCCAAGCGCATCATATTAGAACTGAAGGACAAGATCGGCGGCGAGCTGGACTTCTCCGCCGGGACCGGCGCCTCCGGCGCAGTCGTTCTCCCGCAGGACAGCGGCAAGGTCGCCCTGGCCACCGCGGCCCTCGCGGAGCTGGGCTACTCCCAGTCCGAGGCCGCCGCCGCCCTCAAGGGCGCGGATGCCGAGAAGCTGAGCGTGGAAGAGCTGGTGCGCTACGGCCTGCGGGCTATGGTGCTGAAATAGGCGTCAGGGATCAGGCGCGCCTGTAGCGCCGGCTATCAGCCGGCCAACGTTCTCCGCACGGGAACAGTTGAAAGTTGAAAAATGAAAGTTGAAAGTTTCGGAGTTTTTCAATTTGCAAATTGAAAAACACTTTTAATTCTCAATTCTTCCCTCTCAATTCTTACCGCTCGATCCTCTGTATATCTGGTAACAAAACAGGTAACGAAACAAGTAACAAGAGGTATAAAAAAGATTTATGTGTACCTATAAAATATATATAAAAACCGTTGTTACCTTGTTTTTGTTACCCTCCAAATAAAAAGTGCTCGCCGCCGCAGCTGCGCGCATTGAGCGCCTGTCAGTCCCGCCTGCCTCGCCGTAGGGACGGTCATTGGCCGCCCACAGGACGCAGATCTCGCCGTAGGGGCGGTCATTGGCCGCCTACATACCGCAAATCTCAGAACGTGAGGAAACGAGTATGAGCATTGATTTCTCTCAGAATTACGAAGCCCCGGTGGTGACGGCCTCCATCACGCCGCTGGACGAGGGGGAGGTCTCCCTGCGCCCCAGGACCCTCCGGGATTACACCGGCCAGGAGAAGGCAAAGGAGAACCTTGCCGTCTACATTGAGGCGGCCCGGCGGCGCAATGAGCCCCTGGACCACGTTCTGCTCTACGGCCCTCCGGGCCTGGGCAAGACGACCCTGGCGGGGGTCATCGCCAACGAGATGGGCGTCAACATCCGCGTCACCTCCGGCCCCGCCATCGAGAAGCCCGGCGACCTGGCGGCTCTGCTGACCAATCTGAACCCCGGCGACATCCTGTTCATCGACGAGATCCACCGGCTCAACCGGGTGGTGGAGGAGATCCTCTACCCGGCGATGGAGGACTTCGCCATCGACATCATCGTGGGCAAGGGCCCCAGCGCCAACTCCATCCGGCTGGACCTGCCCCGCTTCACCCTCATCGGGGCCACCACCCGGGCGGGGCAGCTCTCCTCGCCCCTGCGGGACCGCTTCGGCGTTTCCCTGCGGCTGGAGCTCTATCAGCCGGAGGAGCTGGCCCGCATCGTGACCCGCTCCGCCAGCCTCTTCGGGATGCAGATTGAGCCCGCCGGAGCCCGGGAGATCGCCTCCCGGAGCCGCGGCACCCCCCGCATCGCCAACCGTATCCTCCGCCGGGTCCGGGACTATGCCCAGATTTACTACGACGGCGTTATCACCGCTGAGGCTGCCGCCCACGCCCTGGAGAAGTTAGAGATCGACGAGCTGGGGCTGGACCGCATCGACCACAGGATGCTTCGGGCCATCATCGAGAACTACGGCGGCGGCCCCGTGGGTCTGGAGACCCTGGCGGCCACCATCGGCGAGGAGGCTGTCACGCTGGAGGATGTCTACGAGCCCTATCTGATGCAGATCGGCTTCCTCTCCAGGACCCCGCGGGGGCGCTGCGTGACCCAGTTGGCCTATGAACATCTGGGCCTTCTGATGCCGGGCCAGCAGCAGATGCGGCTTTGAGGAACATATTTTCCATGGAAATCGGCATGTTTATTCAGACTCTTTGGGTAAAACCGACAGAAATAACAAAATAATTAATATTTTTGAAAATTTTTGTTGACAGACCGCCATTGCGTGGTATAATTATCAACGAATCATGAAGACTATGCTTACAGATTACAGTCAGTGCCCCGATGCGGAGCTCCTTCCGCTGGCGGACGCCTCCTGTGAAGCGATGCGGGAGCTGATCCTCCGCTATACGCGCCTGGTCCGAGCCTGCGCCCGTCCGTTGTTTTTGGCGGGGGGCGACCAGGAGGATCTGGTGCAGGAGGGCATGATCGGCCTGGTGGATGCCATCCGCAGCTACTCTCCCTCCGGCGGCGCCTCTTTCCAGAGCTTTGCCGCCCTCTGCATCCGGCGAAGAATGATTTCCGCGGTCCGCGCCGCCTCGGCGCAGAAGCACGCCCCGCTCAACGATTCCATCTCCATGGAGGAAGCGCGCCTCCAGACGGAGCCCTCCCTTGGCGCCGGCCCGGAGACGGAGTTCATTGGACGCGAGGGGATGCGGGAGTTTATGGCGGCCCTGCGCGGCGCCCTGACTTCGGTGGAGCGGGAGGTGCTGGAGCTCTATCTGGCAGGCTGCTCCTACCGGGAGATCTCCCGGCGCATCGACAAACCAGTTAAATCCGTGGACAATGCTGTCCAGCGGATCCGCCGCAAAGCGGCGGCCATTTCCGGCGAAAGCGGTTTCCCCGTTTAGCATATATTCTTGCCAAGTTCGCGTATTTATTGGACAGGCAACCAAAAGAGAGGTAAAAATCCCATGTTCGAAGACAAGACCTTAGTTTGCAAAGAGTGCGGCAATGAGTTCGTTTTCACCGCCGGCGAGCAGGAATTCTACGCTGAGAGAGGCTTCCAGAATGAGCCCCAGCGCTGCAAGGCCTGCCGTGACGCCCGCAAGAATGCGGCCCGTGGACCCAGAGAATTCTTCACTGCTACCTGCGCAGCCTGCGGTCGCGAAGCTCGTGTTCCCTTCGAGCCCAAGACCGACCGCCCTGTGTACTGCAGTGAGTGCTTTGCAAAGATGAGAGAGAACGGCTGATTCCCATCAGCGCTGCGGCATCCGGTTTCGGATGCCGCTTCTCTTTTTTTCTGAGATCCGCGTTCTGTCCGCTCCAAACAACATTTTTGCTGGACAATGCGCCGCTGGTGTGTTATACTAAATTGACATGAAAGGGTCATTTGCCCCTGCAAGAAACGAGGGATACCATGAACGAGCGTACTTCTGTTTTGAATCGGATCCGTGCCAGGCTGCCCCTTCTGGTGTTTTTGCTTTGCGTGATCCAGCCCTGTCTGGACGTAGCAGGCTATTGGCAGATCCAGCTCCATGTGGGCAATACTGTCACCATGGCGCTGCGGATGCTGCTGCTGGGCGGTTCCGTGCTGCTGGGCTTCCTGCTGTCAGACCGGAAGCGGTACTACTTTCTTACAGCGGCGGTGCTCCTGGCTCTGACCGCGGGCCACGCCTATGCCTGTATGCACACCGCAAACGGCTACCGGGAGGCAGTCACGGACCTGGTGAACCTGGTCCGCATCTACTTCCTGCCCATGATGACCCTCTGCTTCATCACCTTCCTGCGGCAGAACGACAAGGTCTTCCCGGCGATGGTCAAGGGCATGGTTGCAGATGTGGCCCTCATCGCGGCGGTCCAGCTCGTCAGCACCCTCACCGGCACAGACCCTCACACCTACGCTGTGGACAAGACCGGCATCCTGGGCTGGTTCCTCTGGACCAACAGTCAGAGCGCCATTCTGGCTATGGCGTCCCCCATTGTCATCTGCTGGTCTATCTACCGCTGGAAGGGGAAGCTGCTGCCTGTCATCCTCACGGCGGCCATCTCCGAAGCGACCCTCTACGTCCTGGCGCCCCGGCTGTCTTATGCCTCCCTCGTCATCTCCGGCCTCGGCATTGCCTTCTGCCTGCTGCTGACGGACCGCAAGCGCTGGCGTCAGGCGCTGGTGCTGGCCCTTGTCACCTGCCTCTTTGTGGCGGCCTATCCGCTCTCGCCCACCTACAAGCGTCTCAATGCCAATGAGAGCCGGGCGGAGCGCACAGAGGAGCACATCAAGGAGATGGATATCCACATTGAGACCGTCTTCCCCACCGATTCCACGAAAAACACCGGGGATACGGAGCAGTCGGAGACGGGGACAGAGCAGGCGCAGGAGACCCAGCCGCCGACAAAGCCCGTCGTACATCTGGACGAGCAGAACGCCGACAAGCTGGAGAAGCTCTACCGCTCCCAGGACATCCTCTGGTCCATGGTGGACCGCTTTGGGCGGGATAAGGTGTTCCAAATCTATAACTATACCCTGGACCCCGCGGTCCTGAGCAGTACCCGCACCATGAAGATCAACTTCTGCACCCTGCTGATGGAGGAATCCGGCACCCTCTCCCGGCTCTTCGGTCTCAATCTCAAGGACATGACCCACGACCGCATCGGGCACGAGGGCGAGCCTGTCACCGACAATTACGACGTGGAAAACGACCTCCACGGCATCTACTTCCTGACGGGCCTTGCAGGCCTGGCGCTGATGGCCCTCTTCCTGCTCTATTTCGGCCTTCGGGCTCTGTTCGCCGTGCTGCGCAGGCCGAAGCAGTGCTTCAAGCTGCCCATGTGCGCCTTTGCCATTGCCTACGGCCTGGGGCTGATCCACGCCTACTTTACCGCCTCGGTCCTGCGCCGCAACAACGCCTCCATTTATCTGGCGCTGGTGCTGGCAGGCCTGTGGTATCTGTCCAGAAAAGAGCACAAGCCCTTTGACCCGGCAGCCGAAGAGAAGGGAAGTGCAGGCTGATTGAGGCGCAGAGACAGATTGGATGCGAAGCTCCTCCAATGGCTGCCTGCCGGGATCCTGCTGTACTGCGTTTCCCAGCCCCTCCTGGATGTCGTCGGCTACTGGCAGGACTATTATCAAATCAGCAACACCGTCACAATGGCTGTCCGGCTGCTGCTGCTGGCGGGCTCCGTTGGGCTGGGCTTTCTGCTCTCCGACAGAAAAAAATACTACTGGCTCGTCTTTGCGATTTTGGCTGTCCTGACGGGGCTCCACGCGGTCGCCAACCTTCCGGGGGGCTATCGGGAGCCGATGCAGGACCTTGTAAACCTGCTGCGAATCTATCTGCTGCCCCTGACGGTCCTCTGCTTCATCACCTTCCTTCGCCGGGGCGGGGAACGGGTGTTCAACGCCTTGAAAACGGGACTGCTGGTGAACTTTCTGCTCATTGCCGCAGTGGAGCTGCTGAGTGTCGTGACCGGTACGGACCGGAACACCTATGCGGAAGCGGGCATCGGCGTTTTCGGCTGGTTCCTCTGGGGAAACTGCCAGAGCGCCATCCTCTCCATGCTGGCCCCCATTGTCATGTGCTGGTCCCTGAACCGGTGGCGGGAGCGGCTGCTGCCCGTGGTCCTGCTGACCGCTGCCGCCGAGGCCTTGCTCTTCTTCTTCGGTACGCGGCTGACCTTTGCGGCAATGCTGGCCTCCGGCCTGGGCGTCTGTGTCTGCCTGCTGCTGGCGGAGCGAACCCGGTGGCGTCAGGCTGTGGCGCTCCTTCTGGTGACGGCTCTCTTTACCTGCGCCTTTCCCGTCTCTCCCACAGCCCGAAGAATGAAGCTTGTCGCCGAGCAGAATGCCGCCAAGCAGCAGACCGTTGACGAGAAGGAATTCAGCGCGGCGAAGCCGGAAACGACGCACCCGGAACGCCCGGCGCCTGGGACCGCAGCCTCGGAGCAATCGGAGGCGGAGACCGGCGAGGCGGCTCCGGCTGGGGAGCCGCAGTTCACCGACGAGGAATGGAAAAAGTTAGAGTGGGTCTATCAGAACTATTTTGCCGGTGTGGTGAAGCGTTTCGGCCTGCGCCGGGTCATGGAAAAATACAACTATACCACGGACACCTCCATTCTGGGGGACACCCGCACCCATAAGCTGTACTTCTGCGAAATGGCTATGGAGGACGCTCCGGTCCTCTGTCGCTTCTTTGGCCTGAATTTGGCGGAACTGCGGGTCTTTATGCCCAGCGGATTCTACAACGAAAGGACCGGAGTCTGGGAGGATGGCTATGCGAACTACGACGTGGAGAACGACTTTCACGGCGTCTATTTTCTCCTGGGTTGGGTCGGGCTTGGCCTGATGCTGGGGATGCTCCTCTGGTTCGGCCTGCGGGCGCTGTACCGGGTCCTTCGGGATTTCAGAACGTATTTTACAATGGAACTGGCAGGCTTTGCCGGAGCCTATTGTTTTGCCCTTGTCCACGCTTATTTCACGGTCTCCGTGCTCCGGCGCAACAATGCGTCGGTCTATCTGGCCTTTGTTTTGGCCGCACTCTGGTATTTGACAGTAAAAAAGCCCGCCTCGGGCGGGGAAGGAGCGGCGCATGAAGCGACTTGAAGCGGCGCAGCGCGGCTTGACGGCCAGGATCCCCCGGCTGATCCTCTGCTTTTGCGTGCTTCAGCCGCTGCTGGACATCCTCGCCTTCTGGAAGGACGCGCTGGGGATCCCGGCGCTGGTCCTGACGATCCTGCGCTTTCTCACCTTTGCGGGGCTGACGGGCATGGGGTTTCTCGTCAGCCGCCGAAAACGGCGTTACATCTATTTGGCAGTCTTCGCCCTGCTCTATCTGGCGGGGCATAGTCTGGCGGCCTCCCGGATGGGCTATCTGGCCCCTTTTGAGGACCTGACAGACCAGCTTCGGGTCCTGATGCTTTTCTTCACCACGGCGGCGATGATGAGCTTTCTGGACCGGTCCGAGCGGGCCTTTTGGGTTATGGAAAGCGGCCTGATGCTCGCCCTGGGCATAATGGCGGCAGCGGTGGGCCTTAGCATTCTGACCGGAACGGACCCGCACACCTATCTGGGCAAGCAGACCGGCGTGTTGGGCTGGTTCCTCTGGCCCAACAGTCAGAGCGCCATCCTGTCCATGCTGACGCCCCTCTCCATTGCCTGGTGCCTGAAGCGCTTCCGGGGCCGGGTCCTCCCCGTCGCTGTGGTCGCCTCGGGCTGCTTCTGCCTGCTCTTTTTGCTGGGCACCCGGCTCGCCTTCGTTTGCATCCCCGTTCTGGGCGGTGGGATGGCAGTCTGTATCTGGCTTGCTGACAGGAAGGCCAAGGGCTGCGCCCTGGCGGTCCTGCTGGCAGCCGCCCTGTTCACCGCGCTCTATCCGGTCTCTCCCATGCGGGAGGCCCTGCGCAAGTCGGCGGAGAACAGTGTCGTCCTCCAGCAGCGCATCGACGACGCGGCCCAGGCCCAGGGTGCGGCGCCGGGGGCCGAGCGCACAGAAAACCTGGACGCTCTGGCCGCCGCCTATCGCTACAATCTCCAGGGCATCGTAGACCGCTTTGGGCTGGAGCGGACCGCCCGGGTCTATGACTTTACGCTGAAGCGCTCGGAGATCTTCGACGACCGCCGGAAAAAGCGCGTGTTCAACGAGCTGCTGATGGAAGACGCGGGAGCTTTGAGCCGGTGGTTCGGCCTGGAGGTCTCCCGCATGTCCCAGCAGACGGAGCTCTATGACTTCTATGCCGACGAATGGGAGCCCGGCGTGGAGTACTTTGCCGCCGAGAACGACCTGCACGGCGTCTTTTACTCCGGCGGCTGGGTCCTCCTGGCGGGGACCTTGAGTTGGATGCTTTGGTACGGGGTCCGCGCCCTGTTGGCCCTGATCCGCCGCGGCAAAGAGGTCTTCAACGTCTTTTTCGCGGCCCACTGCGGCGCCTATTGCGTCTTTTTCGTGTTTGCTTATGCCACCAATTCCGTCCTGCGCCAGACCAGGAACATCTTCTGCGTCTCTGCGGTGCTGGCGGGGCTGTGGTATCTGTCCCGGCGAGGGGAGGAAAAGCCCGGACCGGGGGAGGAGGATTCTGTATGAAAATCAGCATCGTGGTCCCAATCTATAATGTGGAGCAGTATCTGCCGGGCTGTGTGGATTCCATTCTGCGCAACGACCTGACGGACTGCGAGGTCCTGCTGGTGGACGACGGCTCGCCGGACGGCTGCGGCGACATCTGCGAGCAATACGCGGCCCGGCACCCCGGCCTGATCTCCGTGATCCACCAGGAAAACGGCGGCCTTGGGGCCGCCCGGAACACCGGCATCGAAGCGGCGAAAGGGGAGTGGATGCTGTTCATCGACAGCGACGACAAGATCCACCCCGACACGCTGCGGATCCTGAAAGAAGCCGCCCGAACGCCGGGGACGGATGTGGTGAGCTTCGGTTTCTTCGCCGACAACGGCGTGGACCCTCCGGTGGCCCAGGACGTGGGCTATCCCGCGACCAAGACCCCCTTCCGGCTCTCGGAGCGGAAGGACTATCTGCTGGCCCTGCCCTCCGCCTGGATGCGGCTGTGGAAGCGGGAGCTCTTTCTCAAAACCGGGATCCGCTATCCCTCTCGGGTCTGGTATGAGGACATCCGCACCACGACCAAGCTCTTTGCCGCGGCGGAAGGCATCATCGTGCTGCCGCAGCCCCTGTACTACTATCTGTCCCGCCCGGATTCCATTATGAACAGTAAAAAGCTGGCCCGGAACCGGGAGATCCTCGACGCCATGGACGACATTCTGGACTGGTTCCGGACCCAGGGCCTGTATGAGACCTACCGGACCGAGCTGGAGGCTCTGACGGTGCAGCATGTCCTGCTGGCGGCCTCGGTGCGGGTGGCCCGCATCGACCCGAAATCGGAGCTCCTGGCGGAGTTTTGGGATTACACGGAAAAACACTTCCCGGACTGGCGGAAAAACCCCTACAACAAGCGTCTGCCCGGCTTGAAGCGGCTGGCCCTCTGGCTGGCGGCCCACAAACGCTACGGCACTCTCCGCAGCCTGTTCCAACTGAAAGGATAAGCCTATGAAATTCAGCGTCATTGTTCCCGTCTACAATGTGGCAGACTATCTGCCCAAATGCCTGCGCTCCCTGCTGGCCCAGGACTGCGACGACTGGGAGTTGATCTTGGTGGACGACGGCTCCACCGACGGAAAATGTCCGGAGCTCTGCGACGAATACGCCGCCGCCGAGCCCGAGCTCATCCGGGTCATCCATCAGGCCAACGGCGGCCTGGGCGCGGCCCGCAACACCGGCCTCGAGGCCGCGGCAGGGGAGTATCTGCTCTTCGTGGACAGCGACGATACGATCGCGCCGGACACCCTCAGCCGTCTCAGCGAGGAGATCGACAAGACCCACGCGGATATGTACATCTTCAGCTTCCGCTATGTGCAGGAGGATGGCACCCAGAGCCCCGCGGAGCCCCGGAACGACGCCCGATACGGCGTTGTCACCAGCCTCAAAGAGCAGCCCGAACTGCTGCTGGACCCGCCCATGGCCTGGGCTCGGCTCTGCCGCGCCTCGCTCTTTACCGAGACCGGCATCCGCTTTCCGGGACGGGTCTGGTACGAGGACCTCTGTACCACCCCCAGCCTGCTCCGGGCGGCCAAGACCATCGTACAGCTGCCCGACCCCTTCTACGGCTATCTGATTCGGCAGGGCTCCATCATGCGCAGCTCCAACCTCAAGCGCAACCTGGAGATCCTCAACGCCCTGGATATGGCCCGGGCGCCCTTCGACAAGGCCGGAGAGACCGAGACCTACAAGCCCTGGCTCTCCCTGCTGGCAGTCACCAGCGTGCTGGACGCGGCCCGAAGAGTGCTGCTGGCGGACCCAAAGGCCGACTACCTGCCGGACTTCCTGGACTACGTAAAAAAGAACTACCCGGACTACCGCGAAAACGAGCTCCTGCCCCGCCTGGGCAAGAAAAAGCTGGTCCTGCTCCGTCTGCTGGAGAGCGGGCAATACCGCTTGGCAAAGACCCTTTTCGCCCTCGCCGGGAAACTTAAATAATTCTGAGAAAACCTCCCCTGCTTGCAGGGGAGGGGGACCGGCCTCAAGGCCGGTGGAGGGGTTCGTTTCGACGACACAATCAAATGTTGAGACCGGATCCTGTTTCGGTCTGAAAAGAGAGGCTGAGCTGTGTTTTCCAAACTGAAAAATATCATGGGCAAAAAAGAGGGGGTTCTGGCCTGGAACACCCTGATGCTCTACCTTCTGACCTTCTCCAATTACTTCCTGTCCCTGCTGGTGGTGCCCTACGAAACCCGCGTCCTGGAGGAGGCGGGCTACGGCACCCTGGGCGTGGCGATGAAGATCATGGTCTATTTCCAGCTCTTCATCGACTTCGGCTTCCTGCTCTCGGCCACCGAGGAGGTGTCCCGGAACCGGACGGACCCGGCGCGGCTGAACGTCGTCATGACCGCCGTGACCCTCTGCAAGCTGGCGCTGTCCGCCCTGTCGCTGCTGGTACTGGTCGTTCTGTGTATGGTGATCCCGGCCTGGCAGGGGAGACTTGGTTTCTATTCCCTGTTCTTCGTCGGCACGATGATCAACGCGCTGCTGCCGGACTACCTCTACCGCGGCCTGGAGAAGATGTCCGCCATCACGATCCGCACGGTCTGCATCCGGGCCTTTTCCACCCTGGGTATCTTCCTGTTTCTGAAAAAACCGGAGGACATCTGGGTCATTCCGGTGCTGACGGCCATCGGGAATTTCGTTGCGGTCTTTGTCTGCTTTTACGACGCCAGGAAGCGCCTGCAGGTCCGCTTCTGCCCGGTCAGCTTCGGGGATATCCGGCTGCGGATGAAGCAGTCCTCGGTCTTCTTCCTCTCCCGCTTTGCCACCACGGCTTATTCCGCTCTCAATGTCATCATTCTGGACCTGGTGGAGCCGAAGCAGATCCCCGGCGCCGGCGGAATGATCGACAACCCGGTCCGCGGCTATTACGCCGCCTCCGACAAGCTCATGGACACCGGCAAACAGGCGCTCCAGCCCATCTCCGACAGCCTCTATCCCTATATGGTCAAGCACCACGACTACCGCCTGGTGAAGAAGGTCCTGCTGATTTTGGAGCCCATCATCTTCGTCTTCTGCACCGTTATGTTCCTCATCGCCCCGCAGTTCTGCGAGCTCTTCTTCGGTGAGGGCTTTGCCCCGGCGGGGAAGGTCCTGCGGGTCATGCTTCCCACGGCGGTGGTCCTGCTGCCCAGCTATATCTGCGGTTTCCCGATGCTGTCCTCCATGGGTCTGGCAAAACACGCCAACTATTCCACAGTCTTTGGTTCCGTGATCCATCTGGTCAACCTCGCCATTCTGCATTTCACCGGAAATATGAATATGATCACCCTGGGCGCGGCCATGTCCGTGGCGGAGATCCTGATCCTCTGCTACCGGCTTGCAGTGATTTGGCGTCACAGGGACTTGCTGAGAAAGGGAGAATGAGTATGTCGAAGCTGCACGACCTGGCGGTCAAGGGCCTCTGCGCCTTCACCCCGGTCCAAAAAAATCGTATCGTCTTCTCCAGCTACAATGGACGGGGCTGGTCCGACAGTCCCAAGGCCATCTGTGAGGTCCTGCTGCAAAGCGGGGAGGACCTGGACCTGGTCTGGCTCTGCAGGGACGAGGCCGCCGCCAAGACCCTGCCCCCCGGCGTCCGGGCCGTTCCCAACCGGGGCCTGAAAAAGCTCCGGGCTCTGGCCTCCGCCCGGGTCTGGGTGGACAACTGCCGGAAGTATGAGAACCTGAAGCGCAAGGGCCAGCTCTATCTACAGACCTGGCACGGCTTTGCCCTGAAAAAGCTGGAGCAGGACGCGGAGACAGGGCTGGAGAGCGCCTATGTGAAGGCCGCAAAGCGCGACTCCGCCCAGTGCGACGTGTTTGTGGCGGGCAGCGGCTTCATGGAGAAGCTTTACCGCAGCGTCTTCTGGTACAGCGGCCCGGTGCTCAAGACCGGCACCCCCCGCAATGACGTGTTCTATCGGAACCACGCCGAGCTCCACGCCAGGGTCTGCAAGGCCCTGGGCCTGCCCGAGGACCGGAAGCTGGCCCTCTACGCCCCCACCTTCCGGGACGACCACTCCACCGAGGCCTACCGCCTGGACACCGACATGGTTCGCCGGAAGGCCGAGGAGAACTTCAAGGGCGAGTGGTCCGTGCTGGTCCGCCTGCATCCCAACGTCGCCGACCAGGCGAAGGGGCTCTTCGCCTACGACGGAGACAGGCTCGTGAACGTGACGGACTACCCCGACATGCAGGAGCTGCTCTGCGCGGCGGGCCTGCTTATCACCGACTACTCCTCCTCGCTGTTCGACTACGCCTTGACGGGCAAGCCCGTGGTGCAGTTCGCCACGGACATTGAGAGCTACCGGCAGGGGAGGGACTTCTACTTCCCCCTGGACGCGCTGCCCTTCCCCCTGGCGCAGAGCAATGAGGAGTTAGAGAGCATTCTGACCGATTTGCAGCCCCTCTGGACCAGCCCCGCCTGGGCCGAATTCGCCCGGGAAAACGAGTTCTGCGAGGACGGACAGGCCTCCGTCCGCTGCGCCGCCCTCATTCTGCAACAAATCAAAAAGGAGAAATGAAAATGAAACGAGTCATCACCTACGGCACCTTCGACCTGCTCCACTACGGACACATCAACCTACTGCGTCGGGCCAAGGCCCTGGGCGACTATCTCATCGTCGTCCTATCCACCGATGAATTCAACTGGAATCAGAAGCAAAAGAAGTGCTATTTCCCCTACGAGGTGCGCAAGCAGCTCTTGGAGGCCATTCGCTACGTGGATCTGGTTATTCCCGAGGAGAACTGGGAGCAGAAGGTCTCCGACGTGAAGGAGTACCACGTGGACACCTTCGTCATGGGCGACGACTGGCAGGGCAAATTCGACTTCCTGAAGCCCTACTGCGAGGTGGTCTACCTGCCCCGGACCCCGGAGATCAGCACCACCCAAATCAAAAAAGACCTGAACCACGGGAACTGAGATGCTGGATTACCTTGGCAAGTCCGCGGAGCTGGGCGGAAAGCGCCTCTGGCTCCTGGACATGGACGGCACCGTCTACATGGAGGACCGCATCTTTGACGGCACCCTGGACCTGCTGGCGGAGATCCGCGCCCGGGGCGGACGCTGGGTGTTCATCACCAACAACTCCTCCAAATCCGTGCGGGACTATCTGGCGAAGGTCCGCCGCATGGGCATCCCCGCCGGGGAGGAGGACTTCTTCACCTCCGCCCAGGCCGCCGTGCGGCTGCTGCAAACGCGCTATCCCGGCGCCCTGGTCTACTGCCAGGGGACCCGGAGCCTTGTGGAGGAGCTGCGGCAGGCGGGCGTCCGGGTGACGACGGAGGCCGAGCCCGTGGACCTGGTGCTCACCGGTTTCGATTTGGAGCTGACTTCCGAGAAGCTGCGCCGCACCTGCCAGATTCTGACGGAGCAGAAGGACGTACCCTACTATGCCACGAACCCGGACCTGGTCTGCCCCGTGAGCTTCGGCTACGTACCGGACTGCGGCTCCATGAGCATCATGCTCCGCAACGCCACGGGCCGGGAGCCCATCTTCATCGGCAAGCCGGAGCCCACCATGATCCAAATCGTCATGGAGAAGTTCGGCTGTACCCCCGCCGAGACTGTGGTGGTGGGGGACCGCATCTACACCGACATCGCCTCCGGCCTGCGGGCCGGCGTCGATACCATCGGCGTCCTCTCCGGCGAGGCGACCCTGGCGGAGTTTCGGAGCACCGAGACGCCGCCCACCTGGCTCTTTGAAAACGTCCGGGCCGTCTGGCAGGCCCTGACCGAATAATCGGAAACAAGAACAGACGGGACCGAGCGCAAAAACGCCCGGTCCCGTCTGCGTCAGCGCAATGTTTCCATTTTCTCTCAGAAGTTTTTACAAAATGTTCACCGATTTGAGACAGGGGACGGTATAATAAGAGGGAATTGAAACCGGATCCCATCGAAAGGAAGAGGAGGCGCCGTTTATGGCTACGAAAATTCTCATTGTTGAAGACGACAACAACATTGCCGACCTGCTTCGGCTCTATCTGGAAAAGGAGAGCTACGAGGTCTGCATCGCCTCGGACGGCGGCAAGGGCGTGGAGCAGTTTCGCCGCTTCCAGCCTGACCTGGTGCTGCTGGACCTGATGCTGCCGGTGCTGGACGGCTGGGGCGTCTGCCGCACCATCCGGGCCGAGTCCAAAACGCCTGTCATCATGCTCACGGCCAAGGGCGAGACCGAGGACAAGGTCAGCGGCCTCAAGCAGGGCGCCGACGACTACATCACCAAGCCCTTTGAGATGCCGGAGGTCCTGGCCCGCATCGAGGCCGTGCTGCGCCGCGCCGGGACGGCCCCGGAGAAAAACGCGAAGCGGCTGGTCTTCGACAAGCTCATCATCGACATGGACTCCTTCGAGCTCACCGTAGACGGCAAGAAGATCCCCACGCCCCCCAAGGAGATGGAGCTGCTCTATCACCTGGCCTCGACGCCCAACCGGGTCTATCAGCGCAACAAGCTGCTGGACGAGGTCTGGGGCTTCGACTACTTCGGCGACACCCGCACCGTGGACGTGCACATCAAGCGCCTGCGGGAGAAGTTAGAGGGCGTGTCCGACCAGTGGAGCCTCAAAACCGTCTGGGGCGTCGGCTACAAGTTCGAGGTGGTCTGAGCCGTGAAACGGAGCCTCGGCGGGCAGATGAGCCTCACCGTCTGCCTGATTTTTCTGACGCTGATCCTTCTGAGCACCGCCACCCAGGTCCTGTACCGGCGGCTGACCCTGGATATGATGCAGGAGGACGTGACGGCCTCCGCCACCGCCGCCTCCGGCGTGATGGAGCTGCTGGGGACCGACCCCACCCGGAACCGGGAGCAGCTCTGCATCCAGCTCAACTATACGGCCAGGGCCGCAGGGAACGACACCGTGGTCTGCGATGAGAGCGGCACGGTCCTGGCCTGCTCCTGCGGCCTGCAAAGCTGCGAGCACTTAGGCTATCAGTTTCCCCGGGAACTGCTGGACGCCGTGGGGGAGGACGGAACGGCCTTCCGCCCGAACCAGGAGCTCGGCTGCTACGGGGAAAAGCGGGTGACAGCGGTCTCGCTGCTCCAGACCAAGCGGGGCGAGGTCCGCTATGTCGTCAGCTCCCGGTCCGCCGCAGAGATCGACCGGCGGCTGAAGGAAGCAATGCAAGTCAATGTGCTGGTGGTCCTGGCGGTGATGCTCCTGGCCGTCCCCCTGGTATGGTTCATCATCCGGCGGCAGATGAAGCCCATCAAACAGATGACCGCCGCTGCCCGGAAAATGGCCCACGGCCAGATGGACGTCCGGGTGGATGTCAATCAGACCGACGCTGCCGAGCTCAACGAGCTGGCCCTGGCCTTTAACAATATGGCCCAAGCCCTGGCGAAATCCGAGCAGAAGCGTCAGGAATTTGTCGCCAATGTCAGCCATGAGCTGAAGACGCCCATGACCACCATCTCCGGCTATATGGACGGGATGCTGGACGGCACCATCCCCCAGGAGCAGCAGCCCAAATACATGGAGATCATCGCAGGAGAGGTTCGACGCCTGTCCCGGCTGGTGCGCTCCATGCTGGAGGTCTCCCGCATCCAGGACCAGGGCATCCCCCCGGAGCGGAAGCGGAGCTTCGATGTCTGCCAGACCGTAGGCGAGGTCCTTTTGAGCTTCGAGCAAAAAATCAACGGCAAACACTTGGAGGTCGAGACCGACCTGCCCGACCAGGGCGCCAGGACCTTAGCCGACCCCGACGCCATCACCCAGGTGGTCTACAACCTCATCGACAACGCGGTGAAGTTCTGCCCCGAGGGCGGGACCTTGGGGCTGAAGCTGGCCCAGACCAAGGGCGGGAAGTATCTGGTCTCCGTCTCCAACACCGGACCCACCATCCCCGCCGAGGAGCTGCCTATGGTCTTTGACCGCTTCCACAAGACGGACAAGAGCCGTTCCGCGGACCGGGACGGCTGGGGCCTGGGCCTCTACATCGTCAAGACCATCATTCTAAGCCACGAGGAGGACATCTACGTCACCAGCCGCGACGGCGTGACGGAATTCTCCTTCACCCTGCCGAAATACTCAAACCCGTAGGGGCCGATGCCCACATCGGCCCTCTGACCACCCAAGACAACATCTGAAAGGAGGCGAACAGCATGGACGACAGACGGACGCCAATGGAGGCGGAGGTCCAGGAACTGCCTGGCCGGGCGGAGCCCTGCCCGCCGGAGGATTTCTACGGCACCGCGGCCAAGCCCCAGACCCGTCGCAGCCACACCGGCCTCTGGGTCCTGCTGAGCCTCACTGTGATCGTCCTGTGCACCGTCGCCGTGGTAGCGGCCCTGGGCCGTGTCCAGCTGGACCGGCGGGAGGGGAGCCTGCACCTCTTTGTCAACACGCCGGAGGAGGAAGCCGATACCTCCGAGGACCTGGTGCGCAGCCTTCACGTGTCTCCGGACAGCCAGACCCTCCCCCAGCAGGCGCTCTCCGACGACAGCTTCAACCTCAAGCTGGAGCGGGGGAGCCGGGCCGCGCTGGGGCCGGAGCAGATTTATCAGGCGCTGTCTCCCGCCGTGGTCTGCGTCCAGACAGATACCTATCCCGGCGTGAGCACCAACACCGGCGTCGTAATCTCTGAGGAGGGCTATATCCTCTCTGCCTCCTTGAACAACCTCACGGGTTCGAGCCTCACCGTGACCTTCCAGGACGGCTCCGCCTATACGGCCCGCTGTCTGAACGAGGACATGAGCACCGGCGTCTGCCTGCTGAAGGTGGAAGCCACCGGACTGCCAACTGTTTCTTTCTCCGATTCGGAGAGCCTGGCGGTGGGCCAGCGGACCTACTGCATCGGCAATCCCTACGGCAGCCAGCTTCCGAACGTCTTCTATGAGGGAATGCTGTCCGCCTGCCGGACTGTGGAGGCGGACGGAAGCAGCCTGACCGTGCTGCAAAGCTCCTGCCAGCTTCAGGACCTGGGTTGGGGCTGCCCCCTCCTGGACGACAGCGGTCGGGTCGTGGGGCTGACGGCTCCGGTGGGCGGGCTGCTGAGTGACAGCCTCGGAGAGAGCTGCCTGGCCCTGTCCGCCCCGGATCTGGCCCGCATCGTGGAGGAGCTGGAGAACACCGCCTCCGACTCCGTCTTCTGGCTGGGCTTAGAGGTGGCGGAGATCCCGGAGGAATACCAATTCTTCTACGGCTTCCCCGGCAGCCTCTGGGTCGTCAGCGTGGAGGAGCGTTCCGCCCTCTACAACGTCCTGTTCCAATACGATGTCATTACCGCCGTGGATGACGTTTTGGTGTTCACCCTTGCGGACTATCATCAGGCACTTGCCGTCCATTCCCCGGGCGACACGATCACGCTCACCATCTTCCGCAACGGGAAATTCTATGTCAGCACGGTAACACTGAAGAGCGGATGAAGCGTGGGCTCTGTGCGGTTTCGCACAGAGCCCTCCTTTTGCGCATATACTGGCGCGAAAGGTGGTGCAAGTCATGGAACGACAAACGGAACAGGAGGTCTGGCGGCGGGTGCGGGGTCCTGCGGGCCCTACAGCGGCGGAAGCTCTGCTTCCGGAGCGGCTGGAAGCGCTGATCCTGGAGCAGCGGAGCTCCGCTGCCGCGCTGCGAGCCCTGGCCCGGCGGCTGCGGGGGCGGCAGGCCTCCCTGCTGGCGGGGATGGCGGCGGGGACCGACGCCACGGCCCGGGAGTTGACGGCCCTGCATTATCTGCTCAGCGGGCGGCGGCTGCGGCTGCAAACGCCCCCCGCGCCGCCGCCCGGCCCTCTGCCCGAGGCCCTGCGAGCGGCCTGTCAGAGGATGCGCCAGTCTGAGCGGGCCTTCAGCGCCTTGCAGGCGGAGTTCTCCGACTACGCGGAGGATTTTGCCAAGGGCGCCCGCCAGAGCCGGAACAACACCCGTACCTTGATGGAGCTGCTGCAAAGTCAATTGGATCAGAGCTGAAAAGAAATTCCGATTCCTGGAAAAAAAGGACTGTTTTTTCCGATGAATTTATGATATAATATCAAACAATATGAACAAACGCAAAGAAAGGAACTGCCATGGGACTTATCACCAAGCTCTTCGGAACCACCTCCGAGCGGGAGGTCAAAAAACTCCGGCCTCTCATAGACCGCATCGAGGCCCTGGAGCCTGAAATGCAGGCGCTGTCCGACGAAGCACTGCGAAACAAGACGGAGGAATTCAAGGCCCGCTTAGCCCAGGGTTCGTCTCTGGACGACCTGCTGCCGGAGGCCTTTGCCGCGGTCCGGGAGGCTGCCCGCCGGGTCCTGGGGCTGCGGCCCTACCGGGTCCAGCTCATCGGCGGCGTCATCCTCCACCAGGGCCGCATCGCCGAGATGAAGACCGGCGAAGGCAAGACCTTAGTGGCCATCCTGCCCGCCTACCTCAACGCCCTGACCGGCGAAGGCGTGCACATCGTCACCGTCAACGACTATCTGGCCAAGCGCGACTCCGAGTGGATGGGCAAGGTCTATCGCTATATGGGTCTCAGCGTGGGCCTTATCATCCACGACATGAACCCCGACGAGCGCCGGAAGGCCTACGCCGCGGACATTACCTACTGCACCAACAACGAGCTGGGCTTCGACTACCTGCGGGACAATATGGCCCTCTACAAGCGCGACCAGGTCCAGCGGGGCCACAGCTTTGCCATCGTGGACGAGGTGGACTCCATCCTGATCGACGAAGCCCGGACCCCGCTCATCATCTCCGGCAAGGGCGACGAGAGCTCCAAGCTCTACGAGATGGCCGACTTCTTTGTCTCCCGCCTGAAGCGGAAGGTTTACGCCACCACTGACGACAAGCAGTCCCATGACGACGACGACTGCGACTACTACGTGGACGAGAAGGACCGCTCCGTCCAGCTCACCGCCGCGGGCATCAAGAAGGCCGAGCAGTATTTCAACGTGGAGAATCTGGCCGACATGGAGAACTCCACCCTCTCCCACCATATCAACCAGGCCATGCGGGCCAGGGGCATTATGAAGCGGGACGTAGACTATGTGGTCAAGGACGGCCAGGTCATCATCGTGGACGAGGCCACGGGCCGCCTGATGTACGGCAGACGCTACAACGAGGGCCTGCACCAGGCCATCGAGGCCAAGGAGGGCGTCCAGGTGGAGAGCGAGAGCAAGACCCTCGCCACCATCACCTTCCAGAACTTCTTCCGCCTCTACAAGAAGCTCTCGGGCATGACGGGTACCGCTATGACCGAGCAGGAGGAATTCAACGGCATTTACGCTCTGGACGTGGTGGAGATTCCCACCAATAAGCCGGTGATCCGCATCGACAACCCCGACGTGGTCTACAAGACCGAGGCGGGCAAGCTCCGGGCCGTCATCCGGCAAATCGTCGAGTGCCACGCCAAGGGCCAGCCGGTTCTGGTGGGCACCATCTCCATTGAGAAATCCGAGCTCCTGTCCCGCCTGCTGAAAAGGGAAGGCATCGAGCACGTGGTCCTGAACGCCAAATTCCACGAGAAGGAGGCGGAGATCGTCGCCCAGGCCGGCAAAATCGGCGCCGTGACCATCTCCACCAATATGGCAGGCCGCGGCACCGACATCGTTCTGGGCGGCAACGCCGAGTATATGGCCCTGGCTGAGCTCCGCAAGCGGGAGGATATGACCGAGGAGCTGCTGATGGAGGCCAACGCCTACTCTGAGACCACGGACCCTGCCATCCTGGCGGTCCGGGCGGACTTTGAAGCCCTCTACCGGGCCCACAAGCAGGTCACGGACGCCGAGGCTGAGCGGGTCCGGGCCGCGGGCGGCCTCTTCATCGTGGGCACCGAGCGCCACGAATCCCGACGCATCGACAACCAGCTCCGGGGTCGTTCCGGTCGTCAGGGCGACCCCGGCGAGAGCCGCTTCTACCTGTCCATGCAGGACGACGTGATGCGCCTCTTCGGCTCCGAGCGCATCATGGGCATGATGGAGACCCTGGGCATCGACGAGGACACCCCCATCGACGCCAAGATCCTCTCCGGCGCCATTGAGAACGCCCAGAAGACCGTGGAGAGCCGCAACTACCAGGCCCGAAAGAACGTGCTGGAATACGACGATGTGATGAACACCCAGCGCAAGGTCATCTACGAGCAGAGAATGCAGGTGCTCAACGGCGAGGACCTGCAAAAGAACATCGAGGCCATGATGCGCTACGTGGCGGATAGCGAGGTGGAGGACAGCTTCGGCCAGTCCAATTACGTCGAGGACGCCGCCCAGATGCAGGAGCTGATCTCCCACTTCGAGGGCAAGTTCTTCGCCCCCGGCGCCTGGGTCCCCACCCGGGAGGAGATCGACAAGCTGGAGAAGCAGGACGTCAAGGACAAGCTGCTCTCTCTGATGCAGGAGGCCTACGCCGTCAAGGAGGCCGAGTACGGCGCTCCCACCATGCGGGAGCTGGAGCGGGTCATCACCCTGCGGGTGGTGGACGAGTACTGGATGGACAACATCGACGCCATGACCGACCTGCGCCAGGGCATCTCCCTGCGCTCCTACGGCCAGGTGGACCCGGTGGTGGAGTACAAGCGCGAGGGCTACGCCATGTTCGAGGGCATGATCAACGCCATCAAGGAGGAGACCGTGCGCCGCCTCTTCGCCGTCCGCATCCGCAGCGACAAGGACATGGAGCGCAAGAAGGTCGCCACCGTCACCGGCACCGGCGGCGGGGACAAGACCGTCAAGCGCCAGCCCGTCAAGAAGGTCAAGATCGGCCCCAACGACCCCTGCCCCTGCGGCAGCGGCCTGAAGTATAAGAAGTGCTGCCGGGACAAGGATTTGGGCAGAACGCAGGTGTAGCGGCGCACAGTGTGCGCCACGGGATCCCGCCGTTCCCCGCCGTAGGGGCGCTCATTGAGCGCCCGCCGTCCCCCGCCCGAACGAGGCAACAGGCAACAGGCAACAGGCAACAGACCCGCCCGTAGGGGCGCTCAATGAGCGCCTGCCGTCCCCCGCCCGAACAAGGTAAGAGGTAAGAAGTAAGAAGTGACCATACAAGGTGAAAAAATCAAATGAATTACATACCTTCTGTACTTCATAAAATCGTGTCATCTGTCTGGATCTGCACACCCATCCTTGCTGCAATCGCGTGGATCGTCTTCCTGGTCAATCAGCTCAGGTTAAAAAACGCGCTTACTGAGAATCTGCGCAGACGACGCCGCCGTGTGCGAACGGTCAGCCTGCTCCTTGCGATCCTGTTCACGCTGGGCTTCCTTCTCTTGTGTCTCAGCTTTATGGAAGCGCCCGATACGCCGTTGCCGCAATCAAATGATTTGATATAGGAAAGGGGCAGAATATGACTTATCGTGAAATAGATATGTCAGCCTCTCCGAGAAAGGCCCACTTCGACCACTTTCGCCACGCGCCGGACCCTCACGTGGGGCTGACGGTGGACGTGGACGTGACAGACTTTGTGCAGCTCTGCAAGAGCAAGGGCTGGCCCTTCTATCCGGCCTTTATCCGCATCGCCGCCCAGGCGGCCAACGCCGTGCCGGAGCTGCGCCGCCGCATCCGGGGCGAGCGCGTCGTGGAATACGAGCGCTGCGACAGCTCCCACATCGAGCTCCTGGACAACGGCGCCTACTGCTACTGCACCCTGCGCCACGACCCGGCCCAGAGCTGGGAGGACTATATGGCCTGCGCCGCCGCCGCGCGGGAGGCGGCCAGAGCCGGAGCCTCCATCGAGGAGGACGAGGACGTGGAGGGCCTGTATTTCATCTCCACCGTTCCCTGGCTGCACTACCGCAGCCTTTACCAGCCCAACTACGGCCCCGAGGCCAGCAATCCCGCCATTACCTGGGGGAAGTATGAACCCGACCCTCGGGGCAGGCTGATGATGCCCCTGACCCTGCTCTGCCACCATTCCCTGGTGGACGGGCTGCAAATCGCGGCCTTCTATAAGGAAGTTGAAGCATGTTTGAAACGCATTACGAGCCAGAATACCTGACCTCCGACGCCCTCCGGGGCGGGGTGGTCCACTGCTTCTCCACCCGGCGGGGCGGCGTCTCCACGGGCTTTCTGGAATCTCTGAATTTAGGGGTCCACCGGGGGGACGACTGGAAAAACGTCTATGAGAACTACCGCCGCCTGGGGGCAGCCGTGGGCTTCACCCCGGAGCAGACGGTCTTCACCCACCAGACCCATACGGACATCGTGGCCCGCGTCGGGGCGGCGGACCGGGGCTGGGGCCTCTTTCGGGAGGTGGAGCCGGAGCGGGACGGGCTCTACACCAATGATCCCGGCGTAGCCCTGGTCTGCTTCTCCGCGGACTGCACCCCCATCCTCCTCCATGACCCGGAGCATCATGCGGTGGCTGCGGTCCACGCGGGCTGGCGGGGCACCGCCAAGGGCATCGCCGCCCGCTGTGTGGAGGCGATGGTCCGGGATTTCGGCACAGACCCCGCCCGGGTACAGGCCGCCATCGGTCCCTGCATCGGCCCCTGCTGCTTTGAGACCGGCCCCGAGGTGCCGGAGGCCATGCTGGCCGCCCTGGGCCCCGAAGCCGCGCGATTCATCTGTAGGGACAAGCATTGCTTGTCCGCATCTCCGGAAGCGGAGCGACCTATCTGTAGGGACGGCACGCTGCCGTCCGCGGACCCGGCAGGGGAGAAGTACCACCTGGACCTGAAGGGCCTCAACGCCCTCTGGCTCCGCCGTGCCGGGGTCCGGACCGTGGACTGCGCTAAGGACTGCACCCGCTGTCAGCCCCAGCGCTTCTGGTCCCACCGTCTCATGGGCCAGGCCAGAGGCTCCCTGGCGGCCATTATCATGCGAAAAGAAAAAGATTAGGAGGCGGTTTTCCTGAAACGCCTGCTTTGCATATTACTTCTTCTGGCGCTGCTGCTCAGCGGCTGTGTCGTGGGTCCCGCCTCTCAGGAGACCACGGAGCCCGCGGAGACCGAGAGCTATGAGAAGAACCTGAACCAGGAGACCCACAAGACCCCCGGCGGCTTCGGCCTGGCCTATGTGGAGGAATACGGCTTCAACCCCTATGCCTGCGTCTGCATCACCAACCGGCCCGTGTTCTCCCTGGTCTATGAGAGCCTTTTCGTCCTGAACAGCAGCTTCCAGCCGGAGCCGGTGCTCTGCCAGCAGTTTGCCGTCTCCGAGAGCGGCATGACCTGTCGCGTGACCCTCTGCGAGGGCGTCAGCTTCTCCGACGGGACGCCGCTGACCGCCGCGGACGCGGTGGCCTCCCTGGAGGCGGCCCGGGGCTCCGACTACTACGGCAGCCGCTTCTCCAAGGTGGCGGAATTCACCGCCATCGACGAGCTGACCCTGGAGATCAGCCTCTACAAGCCCTATGAAAACCTGTCCGTGCTGCTGGACGTGCCCATTGTCAAGGCCGGGACCGAGACGGACAGCCGCCCCTTGGGCACCGGGCCCTACTTCTTCTCCGAGGAGGGCAAGGAGCTCTGCCTGCGCCGGAACCGGAGCTGGTGGCAGGACAACCGGGCTCCGGTGGAGTACGACACCATCCTCCTCACCGCGGCCAAGGACCCCACCGCCGTCCGGGACAGCTTTGAGTTCGGCGCCACCTCCCTGGTCTGCGCGGACCTGAACGCCCCCAACGCCGTGGGCTACCGCTGCGACTACGAGCTCTGGGACTGCCCAACCACCACCATGCAATACCTGGGCTTCAACCTGTACGACGGCATCTTCTACCAGCGGGAGCTCCGGGCCGCCGTCACCCATATCATCGACCGGGAGAGCCTGATCAGCACCGTCTACAAGGGCTTCGGCGAGGCGGCCCTCCTGCCCTGCGCCCCGGCCAGTCCCCTCTATGACGAAGAGCTGGCCCGGACCTATGCCTATGACCCCTCCGCCTTTACCGAGGCCCTGCACCGCGCCTCCGTCTCCTCCGAGTATGTGACGACCCTGCTGGTCTGCTCCGCGGACCCCACCCGGATGGATATGGCGAAGCGCATTGCCGAGGCGCTGACCCAGGCAGGTCTGCGGACCGAGGTCCGCTCCGTGGACGAGGAGAGCTACCGCTACCGGCTCAGCACGGGCCAGTTCGACCTCTTCATCGGGGAGGTCCGGCTGTCCGGCAGCTTCGACCTGTCCGAGTTCTTCCGGTCCTACGGGAGCCTCTGCTACGGCGGCATCCGCAGCAGCGGCATGGAGCAGCTCTGCTATGACGCCCTGGAAAATTCCGGCAACTGCTATGACCTCTACCGGGGGGTCATGGAGAACGGCTATTTCTGCCCCCTGCTCTTCAAGTCCTACGCCGTTATGGCGAACCGCGGCGTCGTCGGCAGCCTGCAGCCCGCTGTGGACAATGTGTTCCACCTGGCGGGAGGCCGCAGCCTGTCCGACGCCAGCGTCTCCTACGAGGAGCTGACCGCCCCCGAGACGGAGGAGACCGAAGAAACCCAGAATACGGAGGAAACAGAACCATGAGCTACGCCGACCAAGTCTACATCCAGACCTGCAAACGCATCCTGACCGAGGGCGTCCGGGACGACGAGCTCCCCGTCCGCCCCCACTGGGAGGACGGGACCCCAGCCCATACCGTCAAGCTCTTCGGCGTGGTGAACCGCTACGATTTGCAAAAAGAATTTCCCCTGATGACCCTGCGCCGGACCTACTGGAAGTCCGCCATCGACGAGCTGCTCTGGATCTGGCAGAAGAAATCCAACCGGGTCTCCGAGCTGGGCAGCCACGTCTGGGACGCCTGGGCCGACGAAAACGGCACCATCGGCAAGGCCTACGGCTATCAGCTGGCCCAGAAGCACCACTACCCCGAGGGCGACTTCGACCAGGTGGACCGGGTGCTCTACGATTTGAAGCACAACCCCCAGAGCCGCCGCATCCTCACCAGCATGTACAACTTCGCGGACCTCAGCGAAATGGGCCTCTATCCCTGCGCCTACTCCATGACCTTCAACGTCTCGGGCAAGGTCCTCAACGCCATCCTCAACCAGCGCTCTCAGGACATGCTGACGGCCAACAACTGGAACGTGGTCCAGTACGCCGCCCTGGTCTGCATGTTTGCCCAGGCCTCCGGCCTCATCCCCGGCGAGCTGGTCCACGTCATCGCCGACTGCCACATCTATGACCGCCACATCCCCATGGTGGAGAGGATGCTGGAGCTGGAGCCCTACGACGCCCCCACCGTCGCCCTGGACCCCACTGTCACGGATTTTTACGCCTTCACCAAGAACAGCTTCACGGTGGAGAATTACCGCTATCACCCCTTCGAGGGCAAGGTCCCCGTCGCCATCTGAGGGTAGGGCGGCCAGACCTCTGGCCGCCGCGCCCCACCGCAACAGGACGGCGGCGGGCTGAGGTCAGCCCGCCCTACGCAGCAACGTACCGTCCGCCGATAAGGAGAGAAACATGAACGCCATTGTCAACGTCAACCCCCACTGGGGCATCGGAAAGAACGGGAAGCTCCTGGTCTCCATTCCCACGGACCTCCAGCGCTTCCGGGAGCTCACCCTCAACAAGACCGTCATCTATGGGCGCAAGACCCTGGAGACCTTTCCCGGCGGCCATCCCCTCCGGGACCGGGAGAATATCATTCTCACCCGGGACCCGAAATTCACGGCGGAGGACGCCCTCATCTGCCACGACATGGACGAGCTGCGCAGCCTGCTGAAGAACCGCTACAGCGACAACCTTTGGGTCATCGGCGGCGAGAGCATCTACAAGCTGCTGGTGCCCCACTGTGAGAAGGCCTTTGTCACTTTCAGCTACACCGACCTCAAGGCGGACAAGTTCTTCCCGAACCTGAACCGGAACGAGAACTGGTACGTCACCGCCATCCAGCCCACCCAAATTGAGGGCCGCACCCCCTACCGCTTCGTGGAATACACCAACACCAAACCCCTGCCGCTGTAGGGCGGCCAGACCTCTGGCCGCCGTGCCCCCGCCAAAAGAAGCAATACGTAAGAAGTGACCTGAAACCATGCTGAACATCGTACTGGTCGAGCCGGAGATCCCCCAGAACACCGGCAACATCTCCCGCACCTGCGCCGCCACCGGCAGCCGCCTTCACCTGATTCGCCCCCTGGGCTTTGACATCTCGGACCGCCAGCTCAAGCGGGCTGGGCTGGACTACTGGCACCTGCTGGACGTGCGCCTCTATGACAGTCTGGACGACTTCTTTTCCAAGAACGAGGTCCGCCAGATGCGCCTGTTTTCCACCAAGGCGCCCCGCTGCTACACCGAGGTCTCCTACGCCGACGAATGCTGTCTCTTTTTCGGCAAGGAGACCAAGGGCCTGCCCGAGGCCTTCCTCTACGCCCACCCGGAGGACTGCGTGAAGCTCCCCATGATCGAGGAGGCCCGCTCCCTGAACCTCTCCAACGCCGTGGCCGTCGGAGTCTTCGAGGCCCTGCGGCAGTTGGACTTTCCCCACCTGAAGGGCTGGGGGAAGATGAAACCGTAAACCCTTCCGCGCCTGCGGACAAACTATAAAAATCGGAGGTAAACTATGAACTACAACAAGAAATCCGTAGAAGACATCGAAGTGCGCGGCAAGCGCGTCCTGTGCCGCTGCGACTTCAACGTCCCCACCAAGGAAGGCAAAATCACCTCTGACAAGCGCATCGTCGCCGCCCTGCCCACCATCAACTATCTGCGCGAGCACGGCGCCAAGGTCATCCTCTGCTCCCACATGGGCAAGCCCAAGGGCGAGTACAAGCCCGAGCTGAGCCTTCAGGTCGTGGCTGACCGTCTGAGCGAGCTGCTGGGCGTGGAGGTCAAAATGGCAAAGGACGTGGCAGGGGAGGACGCCAAGCGTCTGGCCGCCGAGCTCAAGGACGGCGACGTGATGCTTCTGGAGAACACCCGCTTCGTCAAGGGCGAGACCAAGAACGACCCTGAGCTGAGCAAGGCCCTGGCAGACCTGGCGGACATCTTCGTCAACGACGCCTTCGGCTCCGCCCACCGGGCCCACTCCTCCACCGCCGGCGTGGCGGACTATCTGCCCGCGGTCTGCGGCTACCTGATCGCCAAAGAGGTCGGCATCATGGGCAAGGCCCTGGCGGACCCCGAGCGGCCCTTCGTCGCCATCCTGGGCGGCGCCAAGGTCTCCGACAAGCTGAACGTCATCAACAACCTGCTGGAGAAGGTGGACACCCTCATCATCGGCGGCGGTATGGCCTACACCTTCCTGGCCGCCAAGGGCTACAACGTGGGCACCTCTCTGCTGGACGCTGAGAAGCTGGACTACTGCCGCGACATGATGAAGAAGGCGGAGGAGAAGGGCGTCAAGCTGCTGCTGCCCGTGGACACCGTCATCGCCAAGGAATTCCCGAATCCCATCGACGGCCCCGTGGAGGTCGAGACCGTGGCCGCCGACGCCATTCCCGAGGGCTTCATGGGCCTGGACATCGGCGAGAAGACCCGCGAGCTCTTTGCCGAGGCGGCCAAGACCGCCAAGACCGTGGTCTGGAACGGCCCCATGGGCGTTTTTGAGAACCCCATCCTTGCCAAGGGCACCATCGCCGTGGCCGAGGCGCTGGCCGCGTCCGAGGCTGTCACCATCGTAGGCGGCGGCGACTCCGCGGCGGCCTGCGAGCAGCTGGGCTACGCCGACAAGATCACCCACATCTCCACCGGCGGCGGCGCCTCTCTGGAATTCCTGGAAGGCCTGGAGCTGCCCGGCATCGCCTGCCTGCAAGACAAGTAAAAAACCGAAACGTAGGGGCCGATGCCCACATCGGCCCTGCGTTCCAAGAGATACCCGTAAATATTATCCTGATTATTGTACAATATCCACAAAAAAGGCGTCCGGAATTTGGCCGGGCGCCTTGCTGATTGTTCATAGCTTTTTCAAATCTATGTGATATAATAGGAATGAACAGGAGAGTCCATTCGGACCTGGAAGGAGACCTGATCTATGAACATCCTGTTTTTCCTGACCCCGAAGGCAAGCTGTGAGGTCCTGTACGACGACGAATCCATCCGCGAGGCTTTGGAGCGGATGGAGCTCTCGGGCTTTGCGGCGCTGCCCATCATCCGCAAGGAGGATGGCGTCTACCGGGGGACCCTCACCGACGGCGACGTGCTCTGGGCTCTGAAGAACCAATGCAATCTCGACCTCAAGGAAGCGCAGCTCCACAGCATCATGGAAATCGCCCATCGGAAGGACTACCTTCCGGTTTCCGTCTCCACCGATATGAACGACCTGCTCCAAAAAGCGCTGGACCAGAACTTCGTACCCGTGGTGGACGACCGTGGTTCCTTCATCGGCATCGTCACCCGCAAGACCATTTTAGCGCAGTATATCGCCTCCATCTGGGACGAGGCGTGAGCATTCCATACCGCGCAGAACGCCGCCGTGCACCACGGCGGCGTTTCCCTTTTGTATAACTTTTTGTTGCACAAAAGACGTTTCTGTGGTATAATCAAAAGAAATATACGGAATCCTGCATCCATACTAAAAATACTTTGAGGTGATTGCTATGGAACCGAAAAAAGTCATGCTTTCCGGCATCAAGCCCAGCGGGGACCTGACCCTGGGCAGCTATCTCGGAGCGATCCGCAACTGGAAGAGCCGGGCGGAGGAATTTGACTGCTACTACTTTATGGCAGACCTCCACGCCATCACGGTGCGGCAGAACCCTGCGGACCTGCGCCGCCGGACCATGGAGCAGCTGGCGCAGTACATCGCCTGCGGCCTGGACCCGGAGAAGAACACCCTCTTCATCCAGAGCCACGTCCACCAGCACGCAGAGCTGGGCTGGGTGCTCAACTGCTACGCAATGTTCGGCGAGCTGTCCCGGATGACCCAGTTCAAGGACAAAAGCGCCAAGAACGCCGATAACATCAACGGCGGCCTCTTCACCTATCCAGCCCTGATGGCCGCGGATATCCTGCTCTATCAGCCGGATTATGTGCCGGTGGGGGAGGACCAGAAGCAGCATGTGGAGCTGACCCGGGACATCGCCCTGCGCTTCAACCACCTTTACGGCGAGACCTTCAAGGTGCCGGAGCCCTACATCCCCAAGGTGGGAGCCCGCATCATGAGCCTTGCGAATCCCGAGGCCAAGATGTCCAAGTCCGAGAACGACGACCCGGGCCGCGTGACCCTGATGGACAGCCCCGACACCATTATGCGCCTGTTCAAGCGGGCCGTCACCGACTGCGACGCCTGTGTGCGCTATGACCCGGAGAACAAAAAGGGCATCTCCAATCTCATAACCATCTATGCCGCCTGCACCGGCAAGAGTTTTGCCCAGATCGAGCGGGAGTTCGAGGGCCGCGGCTACGGCGAGTTCAAGCCCGCCGTGGGCGAGGCCGTGGTGGAGCTTCTCCGCCCCATCCGCGAGCAGACCGAGCGC
The DNA here is from genome assembly GCA_017429325.1 of Oscillospiraceae bacterium. Taxonomy (GTDB): domain Bacteria; phylum Bacillota; class Clostridia; order Oscillospirales; family Oscillospiraceae; genus JAFRPC01. The sequence goes on from JAFRPC010000044.1 coordinate 35,137, forward strand.
CTGCTGAAGGACAAGGCCTATCTGGAGACCGTCTGCAAGGAGGGCGCAGAAAAGGCGGGCTATATCGCCAACAAGACCTTGAGAAAGGTCTACAAGAAGGTCGGATTCGTGGCAAGATTCAACTGACGCGCTCCTGAGGATACAGACAGCTATGATATTTGACATGAATTTCCTGCTGCGGGTCGGCGCGGCCCTGCTGCTGGCCGGGGCACTGTCTTTTCTGGCGACGCCTCTGGTCAAGCATCTTGCAAATCGCGTCGGCGCCATTGACGTCCCGAAGGACGGGCGGCGGATGCACACCGTCCCCATTCCCCGGATGGGCGGCCTTGCGATTTTCCTGGGCTTCCTGCTCTCGACGCTGATCTTCTACAGCGAGCTGCGCAGCGATAGAGGGCTCCAGTCCATCCTGCTGGGGGCCATCCTGATCGTGATCCTGGGCGTCTTCGACGACAAATACACCCTGAGCGCCAAGCTGAAGTTGGTGGTCCAGCTGGTGGCCGCGGCCATCGTCGTGTTCTACGGCGACCTGCGCATCGACCGGCTCACGAATCCCTTCGGCACCAGCCTCTTCTCCTTTTGGGATCTGGGCGTCTGGGCTTATCCCATTACCCTCATCTGGATCGTCGCCATTACCAACGCCGTCAACTTCATCGACGGACTGGACGGCCTGGCCTGCGGCGTGAGCTGCATCTCTGCCCTGAATCTGCTGGTCATCGCCCTTCTGGTCTCCGACGCCAACGTCGCTATCATTATGGCCGCCCTGACGGGAGCCTGCCTGGGCTTTGTCCCCTACAACTTCAACCCCGCCAAGATCTTCATGGGGGACACGGGCTCCACCTTCCTGGGCTTCGTGCTGGCAACGGTCTCCATTCAGGGCCTGTTCAAGGCCTACACGGTGATCTCGTTTATCGTGCCCTTCCTGCTGCTGGGTTTGCCTATCTTTGACATCTGCTTCGCGGTGATCCGCCGCCTGGCCAGCGGCAAGAACCCCATGGAGGCGGACCGGGGACATTTTCATCATCGCCTGATCGACATGGGCTTCAGTCAGAAGCAGTCTGTTGCCATTGCCTATGTGCTGACGGGTATCCTGGGCCTGGCCGCGGTGCTGCTGACCGTCTCCGGCGCAATGCGGACTCTGATCATGTTGGGCGCCATCTTAGTGGTAGGCGCCATCGGAATGCGCATCATCATGGGCGGGACGCCCCGCGCCAAATTCTGGCACCACATCAAAAACGGAACAACGCCGCCCGAGGGCGAAGCGCAGGAGGAGCCTGCCGGGGATTTGCCTCCGCAGACGACGGAGGCGCTTCCGAAGGAGGATACGAATGAACAAGCTTAAGGTTTTGTCGGTGTTCGGCACCCGTCCCGAGGCCATCAAAATGGCCCCCCTGGTCAAGTATTTGGCCGCCCTGCCGGAGTTTGAAAGCCTCTGCTGTCTCACGGGACAGCACCGGGAGATGCTGGATTCCGTGATGGACATTTTTCACCTGCGGGCCGACTACGACCTCAATATCATGCAGGAGCGACAGACCCTCTCCTCCATCACCAGCCGGACCATCCTCGGCATGGACGAGGTCATTGCCAAGGCCCAGCCGGACCTGATCCTGGTCCACGGCGACACCTCCACCACCTTTGCCGGAGCGCTCTCGGCCTTCTACCACCGGGTCCCGGTGGGCCACGTGGAGGCCGGACTTCGGACGCTGGACAAATATTCTCCCTACCCCGAGGAGATGAACCGGACCTTAGTGGGCGACATTGCGGAGCTCCACTTCTGCCCCACGGCCAACAACCTCCGCAACTTAGAGCGGGAGGCTGTGGCAGGGGAGAAGTTCATCACCGGCAACACCGTCATCGACGCTATGCAGACCACCGTCCGCCCAGATTTCGTTTTCTCCGTTCCGGAGCTGAACGAGCTGGATTTCGGCGGCAGAAAGGTCATCACCGTCACCTGCCACCGGCGGGAAAACTACGGCGAGCCCATGCGGAACATCATGGAGGCGCTGCGGGAGCTGGCCCTGACCCACCCGGAGCTGGAGATCGTCTATCCCGTCCATCTGAGCCCCGTGGTGCGGGAGTGCGTCTTCGGCATTCTGCGGGATGTGCCCCGGGTCCACCTCATCGACCCCATCGACGTGGAGAACATGCACAATCTGATGGCCCGCTGCTGCTTTGTCATGACGGACTCCGGCGGCCTGCAGGAGGAGGCCCCCGCCCTGGGGAAGCCCGTGCTGGTGCTGCGCCGGGAGACCGAGCGGCCCGAGGCGGTCAAGGCCGGGACCGTGAAGCTGGCCGGAGTGGAAAAGGCCGAGATCCTGCGCCTGGCGGAGATGCTGCTCACCGACGAGGCGGCCTACAACGCAATGGCCAGAGCGGTCAATCCCTACGGCGACGGCCACGCCTGTCAGCGCATCGCCCAGGCCATTGCCTGGCACTTCGGGCGCAGCGCTGAGAAACCCGCCGACTTCGGCGCCTGAGCCGCCGAGGGGAAAGGAAGCTGCTATGAAACGAATTCTGCCCCTGGTCCTGCTGCTGGTCCTGGTGCTGCCCCTGCTGAGCGCCTGCGGTACTCAGACGGAGCCCAAGCCCTTAGAGACGGTGCCGCCCTTTCAGGAGACGGTGCTGCTGGACAACGAGCTCTGCGCTGTAACGGTGACGGACGTCACCGTGGACGAGATCTGGGGCCTGCTCATGAAGGTCCACTGTGAGAATAAAACCGAAGCCACGGTGTTTTTCAACATGAAGAATCCCAGGTGTCAGGCTTGGGTCCTGAATGCCGACTGGGTCCAGGAGCTCGGCCCCGGGGAGAGCGTCGATTCCGAGTTCAACGTCTTTGCCGTGGAGCTCCAGCGCTGCGGCCTCAGCCGTGTGGACGAGTTTCGCTTTCAGCTCGTGATGACGGATGCTGAGAGCGAAGACGGGAGCCCCCTGGTCAACGAAGAGGTGGCCTTTTCTCCCACCGGCGCGGACCTGGAAAAGCTGGAACCCCTGCCCCTGCGGAAGTCCGGGAAGCAGGACGTGGAGCTGGTGAACAGCGGTTCCGCTGTCTTTACGGTCTGCGGCACGGAGAGCGACAGCATCTGGCCCTATAACCTGATTCTCTACATGTACAACAAGTCGGAGAAGGACCAGAGCTTTACCTGGCGGGACATCAGCGTCAACGGCGTCTCCACGAACCCCTGGTTCTTCCGGACCGTCCCGGCAGGCTGTCAGTCCTGTATGCTGGTCTATTTCAACGAGGACATCATGAAGGAAAACGGCGTCGAGCAAATCAAGAAGGTGGAGTTCACCCTCGTGCTCCAGGACCCCGAGACCTATGAAACGCTGGAGCAGTACCAGTGCAGCTACGTTCCAAAAAAATAAGACAAACAAAAACGGGACCGCGAGGTCCCGTTTTTGTTGTATATAAGGGTCATTCCGTTTCGGCCACGGCAGGCGCCTCCTCCGGGGCTGCTGCCGCGTCGGGGGCGGCTGGGGCGTCGGGGACGGCGTTGGCAGCGGCGGAAACGGCGCTGGGGACGGCGGCTGCGGAGAGGACGCCCGCGCAGGCGGCCTCTTCCTTCTGGGCCAGGAAGCCGTCGATCAGCTTTTCGAGGAGGGGGATCTTCTTGCTCTCGTCCTGAATGGCGTTGACCAGCTCCACAAGCTTTGTGAAGTATTCCGCCTTGGCGCTGTCCTTGTAGAAGTACTCACAGTAGCCGTCGATAAACTCCCGGATGAAGAAGAGCCGGTCGTTTTCGTTGTTGACGGTCTGGATCAGGCCGATAATCTTTGCAAAATAGTCCGCCTTGATGTTTTCCTTAAAGAAATCGTCCCGGGATTTCGAGAGGTTTTTCATGACCACGATCAAGCCGCCGGAGATCAGGTCGGCCAGAGCGGAGACGATGAGGGGAATCAGGAGCTTGGCGTCGTAGCCCCGCAGGACGATGAAGCCCACCATGACGCAGATGAAGGCCGTCACCAGGCAGAAGAGAACGGAGAAGACCACCGTCAGATTCTGTGCCTGCTTGAGGATGCTGTAGTGGTAGGATTTGGAGATGTCCGAGCCGTTGTAGACAAAGTTCAGGTATTGGCTGAGCTCCTGCCGCTCCCGGTCGTCCACCGAGAGGTCCTTGTTGTTTTGCCCGGAAAAAATCGTGTTGATATAGGGATTGAACAGGGTATCGGAGAAATCGTATTGCAGCTTACTCATAGACGGACCTCCTGTACCGGCCAAGGGTTAGGAGAACATCCGCATCTTCATCCGTGCCAGCAGGTTCTTGTTGGCCGGACGGGAGAAGGTCTGCAAGGCGCCTGAATCGGAGACGGAGAATTCCAGCTCCTTCAGCCGCTCTCGCATCACGTCCTCCGGGACCATGAAGAGCAGAGCCAGGGCGTTGACAGAGTCGGTGTCCAGCACCGAGCTGCCAATGGCAAGTCGCAGGGCGTCGGAGGGGATCAGCAGCCGCCGGGCAAAGGCGTTGGCCTCCCGCTCGCTTTCCGAGCCGTCCGTCAACTCCGTGCGGAATTCGATATGGAATTTCCGTTCCGGCTCCATGTGCAGGCAGCTGTGGGCGATCTCATGGGCAATGGTGAAGCGGCGGCTGTTTACGTCGTCTCCCTTTTTGTAGAGGATCGCCAAATCGTTCCCGTTCGCCACAATGGCGCCGAGGATGTCGCCGGTGTCGGCGCTGCCGCGCTCATTGAACACCTGCATCTCGATTTTGGTAAAGTCAAAGGGCTTCAGTCGGATCCCCATTTGGAAGCAGATCTGCGCGACATCGACCGGGAATATGCCGATCTGGTCCGTTTTTTGCAGTAGGTCGCCGGGCGTCAGCCCATTCATGTCCTTGATTTTTTGGCACATATTTCGTTCGCCCTCCTTTATCTCTGGGTGAATCGTTCTCTTTGGCCTTATTATATCGGTATCCAACAGGAATTGCAAGCCTTTTGCGGCAAGATTTAACAACTTTTTCACATTTTCCCACCACTTTTCCACAGAAATCTCCACAGGACCGGCTCGTATTGCTTCCATTATAAGAACTCTGTTCTGCGATTGCCGTCGAAGCTAATTTCAAAAAGAAACGAATCCCGTTTCGTCAGCGCGTCGGGGGAATTGAGAGAAGAGGGAGAGAAGAGGAGAGAAGAGCGGTAAAAAATTTCATCCCAGGCACTTGAAAATTTATGTCTCTTTTTGTATAATAAACAGGGTATTCCTACAAAACGATAAAGCAGAAAAACTGAAAGGATGATATTTTATGAAGCAGCTGCTTACCTGTCTACTTATCCTCAGCCTGGTGCTCTCCCTGTGCGCCTGCGGAAGTTCCTCCACCGAGACCAAGCCCGTGGAGACCAAGCCTGTTGAAACGACACCCGCGAAGACCGAGCCCGCGAAGACCGAGCCCGCGAAGACCGAGCCCGTGAAGACCGAGCCCGTGAAGACCGAACCCACGCAGACCGAACCTGTTTGGACAGAACCCGGCGAGCGCATCCGCGGCGACTATGACCTGATCGCACCCTATCTGGCTCTTTGGAGCCATGAGGAACTGGACGGCTTTATCAGGATCAACGAGGACTGGACCTGGGAACTTCTGGATGCCCAGGGCAGTATCAAAGAGGGTGGCGAATGCAGCTATCTGGACGGATACTTGATTCTGGAGCAGGAGGACGGAACAGACTGGGACTTCCTGTACTTCGGAGAGGACGGCTCTTTGTACAACTCCGCTTCCATGGAGATGCACATGGATGAGCTGCCGGAGCCCGACGACGTAGGTGTGGAATACTATCCCTATGTGCTGCCCGCTACCGACGGTTACTCCGAATTGGCCTGTCAAATCTATGAAGAGATCTACCCCATGATAGTCAACCTGGAGGATTTTTCTTACAGCTCGGCTGACTGCGAACCTTCGTACCTGGAGGCCCTGAGCGATGCCTGCGACTTGATTTATAACCGCCATCCAGAGACTCGGATGTATTTCCGGCTTGATGATACCTTCGACGAGCAGGACAATCAGGTCCTGTCCTCCGTTTACTTCTGGGATCGGGAGGAAAATGCAGACAAAGAGCTCATCCGCCGGAACCTGGATGACTTTGAGGACCAAGCCGCGCGGACCGTAGCTAAGATTTTGAACAGCAGCGAGGAGGATATGACGGCCGAGGAGTTGTATCTGCGCCTGTCTGAATATGTCTGCGCCAGCGCGGATTATGATTTCGACAGCAAATCCGGCGCTCCAAATTCCCCATGGGCTGGAATCATGGGCGGGACCTGCCTTTCCGAAGGCTATGCCGCAGCTTTGCAGTACCTGTGCTCCGAAGCGAATCTCTACTGCGAGGTCGTACACGGCTACTCCCGGGATGCGTATCACGACTGGAACCTTGTCAAGCTTCCCTCCGGTGAATACTACATTGACCTTACTTGGGCAGACCAGGCCGGAGAACCCGAAAGCATCGAATGGATGAACTATTACATGATGACCCTGGAGCAGACACTGATTGAACATGAGTTCTTAGAAAAAACTGCGGAGCCAGGAAATTAAAGAAAAAGATACATAGCTGAAAAGGGGCTGTCTTGCGACAGCCCCTTTCAGCTATGTATCATAAATACAGGTATAGAACCGCGGCGATCAGCAGCTCCAGCCCGGCAGCGCCGTCCTGCTTCATTGCCAGCAGCAGCACAGCCAGCACCAGCAGATCCTCGGTGTCCAGGCCCCGGGGAAGCAGGCGGCCCAGAATTCCCTCCGGGCCCAAGAGACCTCCGGGCGGCATAGGCCGTCCCATGGGAGGACCGGGACGGGGCGGGGGAGCACGAGGCGGACGGGGCGGCGAGGGAGGAGGCGCCGAAGACGGTGGAGGAGGCGCAGAAGGCGGCGGTGGAGGCGGCATGAAAGGCGGCGGGTCATGCCCCAGGGGGCGGGGCGACCGGGAGCCGGTCTCTTCGGTGGTCAGCGGTTCTCTCCGCCCGTGGTCCGGGGCCGGAGGCGGTCTGCGGTCCGGAACCGGCGGTATCCCGTTGCGGGGTCCCGTCGGCTGTGGGGGCGGGTCTGGCACCTGCTTCCTGTCGAAGCCGCCGCTGGCGTTGGGCGTATAGCGGCTATACATGAGCGTCACCGCGCCGGGCCAGGAGCTGGGCCGCGATCCGGGAGAGGGCGGCGGCCCGCAGTGCCCGATCCACCCGCACCTGCCCCGCCTCGCTCAGAGCCGGACGCAGGGCCGACAGGACCCGCGCCTCGCTTCCCCCGGCAGCGCTGAGCTGCCCCAAGAGGCTCGCCAGACCAGCTTCCGGCGGCGGGGCGTTCTGCGGCTCCGGGCCGGGCTCCGTGTCCGGGGGCTTCAGCCCTAAGTTCTCCGCCAGGGCGGCAAGGCGGGACATCTGCTCCGGGTCGGAGAGGACCGCCTGTAAGGTGCTTTGCAGGTCCTCCATGTCACAACTGCTCCTCCAGCCGCTGTGCCAGCATCTCTCCCTGGGTCCCGGCCAAAAGCGGCGAGAGGGCCGCCTGCGCTCCCTGGGCGTCGCCCCGCCGGAGAGATTCCGCCGCCTGCCGCAGCCCGCCGCCCCCGTCGGATTGCAGGAGCCTGAGCAGGGTCTGCCCCTCCGGGCTTTCCAGCAGCCGCTTCACCTGGGCCGGGTCGGGGAAAGAATTGGAAATTTTTTGTGACGGTCCAACCATTTCCTTGCCTCCTATGAAATTATCTGGTATAATAGGATATGCAAGTATCAAGAGAAAGGTGCGGCCATGAAAATCATCGTTTTTTCCGATTCCCACCGGGATCTGGAGGGGATGCGAAAGGTCCTTCGGCGGGAGAAGCCCGATTACGTCTTCCACCTGGGCGACCACGACACCGACGCCGAGCTGGTCGCACAGGAGTTCCCGACCCTGCCCATTGCCATGGTCCGGGGCAACTGCGACGGGTGGAGCGAGACTTCCAAATCCCTGACCCTGGCCCTGGGAGGACTTCGTTTTTTCCTCTGCCACGGTCATCTCTACGGCGTCAAGAGCAGCTATCTCCGCGTCACCTACGCGGCCCTGGAGCAAAAGGCGGACGTGCTGCTCTTCGGCCACACCCACGAGGCCTATTATGCCTGTACGGACGCGGGCTGGGGAAGGCAGCTTCACGTGCTGAATCCCGGCTCCTGCGGTTATAGCTGGCGCCCTACCTATGGAAAAATCATCCTGGAAGCCGGTTCCATTCAGGAGATCGGCTATCACAAGATCTGAGGGGGAGTTCACATGATCCTGGCAATTGATGTCGGCAATACCAATATCGTTTTGGGCTGTATCGAGGACAGCCGCATCCTGTTCGAGGCCCGTATGGCGACGGACCGCGTCAAGACCTCCGACCAGTACTGCGCGGAGTTGAAAACCATGCTCAGCCTCTTCGAGGTGACGCCCGAGCTCATCGAGGGCAGCATCATCTCCTCCGTGGTCCCGCTGGTCCAGCAGGTCATGGTCCGGGCCGTGGAGCGGCTGACGGGCAAGCCTTGTCTCACCGTGGGGCCGGGTCTCAAGACCGGCCTGAACATCAAGATCGATAATCCCGCTCAGGCCGGCAGCGACCTCATCGTGGGGGCCGTGGCGGCCATCGAGGAATACGGCGCGCCGCTTTTGGTCATCGACCTGGGCACCGCCACCACCATCTCCGTCATCGACAAGGACGGCGTGTTCCGGGGCGGCACCATCGCGCCGGGGGTCATGCTCTCCCTCAACGCCCTCTCCAGCGGCACGGCCCAGCTTCCGGGCATCAGCCTGGAGAAGCCCCGCCGGGCCATCGGGACCAACACCATAGACTCCATGCGCAGCGGCCTGCTTTTGGGCTCTGCAGCCATGCTGGACGGCATGGTGGAACGCATCGAGGAGGAGCTGGGCTATCCCGCCAAGGTCGTCGCCACCGGCGGCTTGGCAAAGTTCATCGTGCCCCTGTGCAGGCGCGAGATGCTGACCGACGACAGCCTGCTCCTGAAGGGGCTGGACCTGCTCTACCGGCGCAACCAGCGCTGAAAAAGCCCCTCCCCCGGAAGCTGGCTTCGGGGGGAGGGACAAAGGGACCAAGGCTTCATCCGCCGTATCAGACGGCGCAAAGCAGCAGGACCGCGCACAGGAGAAAGCAGGCGGCCAGTCCTGCGGTGGTCAGGATCTCGCCAAGGGTGTTCCACAGCGCCTTTCTCCTCCGGCGGCGCAGAGCTTCCGCCTGCCTCGGGCTGAGACGGCGCGGGGCCGGGACGATGCGAATGGGAGCGGCAGTCATGGTGTTCGTCATGGTTTTCTCCTCCGTTTCAAGTATTTACAAGAGGATCTTACAATATTATATGTCCCATTTAGAGGACAGAAAGGAACTGCGATGAAGGAATTTTACTTTCCGGTGAGAAACAATACCCGCATCCACTGCTGCCAGTGGGTCCCCGAGGGAAAGCCCCGCGGCATTCTCCAGCTCGTCCACGGCATTGCCGAGTACGCCGCCCGCTATGACGAGCTGGCGAAGGTGTTCACCGACCACGGCTTTGTGGTGGTAGGCGAGGACCACATGGGCCACGGCGGCTCCATCTCCAAGGACATCCCCCAGGGCTGCTTCGCCGAGGGCTGGCTCACGGCAGTTTCCGACACCTATCGGCTGATGCAGATGACCAAGGAGGAGTACCCGGACCTGCCCTATGTCATCTACGGCCACAGCATGGGCTCCTTCATGACCCGGACCCTGCTCTACACCTACCCGGACGCGGGTCTGAAGGCCGCCGTCCTCAGCGGTACCGGCTGGATGCCCAAGCTGGTGCTGAAATCGGGCCGGGCCGTCTGCCGCATGGAGGGCCGCAAGGGCATGAACGAAACCTCCGCCACCGTCGATAGACTGATGTTCGGCTCCTATAACAAGGGCTATGAGAACCCCAGGACCCCCTTCGACTGGCTCAGCCGCGACGACGCCGAGGTGGACAAGTACATTGCGGACCCCCTGCTGGGCTTCTCCGCCTCCATAGGCCTGTCCTATGAGATGCTGGGCGGTATGCTGATGAACGAGGACAAGAAGAACCTGGGAAAGATGCCCAAGGACCTGCCCGTGCTCTTCGTCAGCGGCGACAAGGACCCGGTGGGCAGCAACGGCAAGGGCGTCACCCAGGCCTATGAGGCCTTCAAGGCGGCCGGGATGAAGGATGTGACCCTGAAGCTCTACCCCGGCGGACGCCACGAGATGCACAACGAGACCAACCGCGCCGAGCTCCACGCCGACGTGCTGGCCTTCCTGGACAGGGTGCTTTCAAAGTAAGAAAGAAAAAGGGATCAGTAAGAAGTATCGGTTATGCAGCGTTGATCTCACTGATCGCTTCGGAGTAGCTGTCCGCGGAACACACAAAGTTTCCATCGGCGTCAAACACCTCGAAATGTCCACGGATCGGAATAATATCATAGCTTTTCATTCACCCATCTCCTTTTGTTTTCTGCGTTGATTTTAGCATATGATATGTCCCATAAAACGGACAATTATTCAAAGCCGCTCACTTTTTGCTTATTACTTCCAATAGAAAGGCGGACGGCAGGGTGCCGTCCCTGCACAGCTATGCCAAGCTATCGACTGATTCTTGAATATGACGGAAGCCGCTACCGGGGATGGCAGCGGCTTCCCGGCACGGATATGACCATCCAGGGCAAGGTGGAGGCCGTGCTGACCCGCGCCTTCGGCGAGCCCATTGAGGTCCAGGGCAGCGGACGCACCGACGCCGGAGTCCACGCCCTGGGGCAGACCGCCTCCTTCCGTGCGGAGCGGGACCTGGAGCCCGCCGCGGTCCTGGAGGCCCTGCGGCGCTATCTGCCCGAGGACATCGGCGCTGTCTCGGCGGACTACGCTCCGCCCCGTTTCCACGCCCGGCTGTCCGCGGTGGAGAAGACCTACCGCTACCGGGTCTGGACCACGGAAGCGCCCTGCGTCTTTCTCCGTCGCTTCGTCTACGTCCTGCCGGGCCGCTATGACCTGTCCGTCATGGAGCGGGCGGCGCGGCTGCTGGAGGGGACGCGGGATTTCCGCGCCTTCTCCGCCGTCAAGACGGACAAATCCACGGTCCGTACCCTGTCCCGCATCGACGTGACGCAGACGGGCGACGAGCTGGACTTCACTTATACCGCCGACGGCTTTCTGCACAGGATGGTCCGCATCCTGACGGGCACCCTGCTGGAGATCGGCAGGGGAGATCGCCCCCTGGAATCGGTGACGGAACTCCTGGCCGGAGAGGCCCGGTCCGCCGCGGGCTTCACCGTCCCGGCAAAGGGACTTTGTTTGATGGAGGTGCGCTACGAATGAACATCCAAATCTTCGGGACTGCCAAGAGCTTTGACACGAAGAAAGCGGAGCGCTGGTTCAAGGAACGGCGCATCCCCTATCAGTACATCGACATGAAGCGCTACGGCCTGTCGGGCCGGGAGTTCGATTCCGTGCTCCGGGCCGTAGGCGGCGTGGACAAGCTGGTGGACTGGGAAGGGAAGGACCCGGACCTGGACCTGCTGCGATACCTGGGCAGCGAGACGGCCAAGGAGGACAAGGTCTATGAGAACCAGGCCCTGATCCGCCTGCCGGTGGTCCGAAACGGAAAAAAGGCCTCTGTGGGCTACGCCCCGGAGACCTGGAAACAATGGGAGGAAGAACAATGAAAAATCCTGCAAAGTTGCTGCAATTGAAACGCCAATACGAGGCCTTTTACGCCAGACATCCCAAGTTTATGCGCTATTTAGCCTATATCATCGACAGCTGCATGGAGGAAGGGACCGTCATGGACGTGACCGTCACCGCCGCGGACGGCAAAGCCGTCCACGGCAACGCCCGCCTGACCGCCGAGGACGTAGCCTTCCTCCAGGAAGTCCGCCGCCAGCTCAGCAAGGACGACTGACCCAATCGTAAAAAACCACGCCGCTTTTCAGGAAGCAGCGTGGTTTTTCGCAGTGCTGGGCGAGAGCTACCGTTCCCCGTCCATTACGTTGATGCAGGCCTCTAAGACTGCACGGGCGATGGGGGCGCAGGTGGAGCTGCCGGCGCCGCCCTCCTCTACCACCACGATGAAGGCCAGGGGATAGCGCTCGTCGTCCAGGAAGCCCGCAAAGGTGGCGGTGTTGGCGTCGGAGCCCACCTCGGCGGTGCCGGATTTCGCGCAGACCCGGACGCCGGGGATCTCCGCCGCACTGTAGACTTTCTCCACATTGTAGCGCATCAGCTCCTTCAGGACCGAGGCGGCGGAGGCGGAGAGCATCTGCGGGGTCTGCTCGGTCTCTGCGGTGTAGGTCTCCTCTCCGCCGCATTCCGCAGAGCGGACGAGCCAGGGCTCTGCGGCCTTGCCGCCGCCTGCGATGGCCCCCATGTAGACCATGTACTGACAGGGATTCACCAGGTCCGTATATTGGCCGATCCCGGCCCAGGCCAGGTCGTTGTCTCCTGCGCCGTCGAGGTCAAAGTGGCCCCGGCTGGTATGGATGCCGTCGATGTTCAGACTTTCCTCCAGGCGCTCGGCCTCCGCCTGCGCCGATAGGGGCCGCTTGCCGGTCTGCACCGCGATCTGGGCAAAGGTGCAGTTGCAGGAGCTGGCAAGGGCTTCCCGCAGCGTCAGCTCCCCGTGGGCCTTGGGGCAGGTGATGCGCTCGCCGTTCAGGACCAGACTGCCCTCGCAGGTAAAGGTCCGCTCCGCGAGACCGGGGTCCAGGTCCAGGGCCGCGGCGAGGGTCGTGAGCTTGAAAATGGAGCCGGGGGTGTAGGCGGAATGGAAGAAACGGTAGACGTAGACGCCGTCCCAGCGTCCGTCGGTGTTGCCCGTCGAGAGATCCGGCGGGTCCAGAGGGTCGAAGCTGGGACTGGACACCGCGCAGAGGATCTCGCCGGTCCGGTAGTTGTAGACGCCCACGGCGCCCTTGCGCCCGTCCATGGCCTGCATGGCAATGGCCTGGACCTGGGCGGAGACCGTCAGCCGCAGCAGGCCGCCGGAGGCCTCCATCGCCGCGGTGCCGTTGAGCTTGTCATAGCCAAAGAGCTTCGAGGCGTAGGCCTGGAGGACCCGGGCCGGGATGTTTCCCGCCCGGTCGCCGGTCAGATGCAGCACCGCCTTTCGCAGGGAGGCGCTGTCGGCATAGGTCCTGTCGCTGGCGGATGTGTAGAGGACCACGCCGCTCCGGTCTACGATCTCGCCGGTGTCCAGTTTCCCGTTGGTGTAGACGTGGGGGCTTCCGGCAAAGGAGACCCAACGGTCGGCGTAGAGGAAGTAGCGGATCACAAAGGTCAGCACCCCGAACAGGAGGATGCAGGCCAGGATCAGAGCGAAATACGTCCGTTTGGAAATGCTTTTCATGCTTTGTCCCCCTCCTTTGTGGAGAGCTTCACGGCGAAGCTGGCGTTCTGTCGGGTGTCACAGGCCTTCAGGAAGGCCATCAGTCCCCAGCAGGACATCATGCTGGAGCCGCCGTTGGAGACGAAGGGGAAGGTCACGCCGGTCAGAGGCAGGAAGTCCACGGTGCCGAAGACGTTGAGGATGGCCTGCATCATCAGGATGGACATCGCCGCCGAAGCGCCGATGGTGTAGAGGCTGGACCGGGCCACCTTGGCTGAGCGCACTACGAACAGGCCTAACATCGCCAGGGCGAAAATCATCATGACGCCCATGAGCAGGCCCCACTCCTCGCAGACGTAGGCAAAGACCAGATCCGTGTCAGAGGCGCCGGCTCCCGCCATATACTGCATCCACCCGTTGCCCAGGCCCAGACCGAAGAGGCCCCCGGCGGCAATGCACATCAGGGACTTGGTCTGCTGGTAGCCCTTGTTGTCAAAGGGGTGCTCCCAGACGTGTCCATAGCCCGAGAAGCGGTCCGCCACATGGGGGAAATGCCGAATTGCCAGCACAGCGGCCAGCACCAGCACCGCCAGCATCCCCACGCCCACCAGGATCAGCACGGCGCTGGGGTAGGAGCTGGAGCGCAGCAGGGCAATGGCGAGGAAGCCGACGAAAAAGATGGCCGCCGCGCCAAAGTCATTGAGCACCACAAGGCAGCCGCCGATGAAGGCGGTGTATATGACGAAGCTCCAAAGGTTGCGCCGGGTGACGATGCGGTCCATGGTGGAGGTCCCCGCTAAGATGAAGCAGATCTTCACCAGCTCCGAGGGCTGGAAGGAAAAGCTCCCAATGAAGATCCAGTTCCGCGAGCCGTTGATGGAGCGGCCCAGGGCCAGGTTTGCCAGGAACAGAAGGATGCCTGCGGCAGCGGCGACCAAACGGAGCCGCTTCGCTTTCTCCTGGTCCCGCAGACAGAAGCCGAGGACCAGAAAGATGGCGATGCCGATGCCCATGGCAATGAGCTGCTTATAGAGGGCGTCGGCGTTGGCCGAGGCGCAGACGCCCAGGCCGATGGTGACGAGGAAGAAGGCAATGGTCTCCACCTCGAAGCCGGAACGATGAATGAGCTTCTGGGCGATGAACATGGCCCATTCGACGCCAAGGGTGATGCCAAAGGATGTTACCACCGGGATGCGGTCATCGGGGCGGTTGAAAACCAGCTCCAGCGCCACCAAAAGCTGAAAGACGGTCAGCAGCAGCAGGGTCAGGCCGGGACTGTTGCCCTTGCCCGCCCGGGTGCGAGAGTTCGCCTGAAGCCTGGCCTCCTCCTTGGAGACGGGCTCCAGAACCATTTCCAGTCCAGCCAGGCTCAGGGTGTCGCCGTAGTCCACCGGGCCGTTAAGGACCTGCCTGCCGTTGACCTCCACCTTGCCCTTGCCGCCGATGTCTGTCAGCATCCAGCTTCCGTCGTCCTGGCGGCTCAGAACCGCGTGGTTTTTGGAGACTGTCACAAAATCCAGAACGATGTCCGCGCTCTTCCGGCGGCCCATCAGGTTTTCCCAGTGGGTCACAGGCAGCAGCTCGCCGGTCGCCAATCGCAGCCAGGCCCAGACCTCCGGCTCACGCCGAAAGCCCAGCAGGGAGCGGGCGCTGCGGATGACCAGGAAGAGCGCAAGGATGGGCAGCGCGAGCCGCAGTGCGCTTTGGTAGACGGAGAGGAAGGTCAGTCCGTCCGCACCGCGAAAGAAATCAAGAATCGCTTCCATAATGTCCTCCAGGATAGAAAACAGACCGGCGGCTGTCGGCTCGCCGGCCTGTGGGGTCGCAGTAGCATAGGCGCATCGCCGCGGCGCACAGCCTGCGCCGGGTCTTTGCGCTATTCGCTGGCGTCTTCGTACTCAAAGTCGTCGTCCGGGTCGTACTCTGTCTCAAAGGTGTCGCCGCTGAAGAAGGTCGTGGCCTCGCCGAAGTTTTTTTCGTGGTCATTCAAATCCTCAACTGCCAGGATGCTGTAGTAGCAATCCGTGGATTCGGGGAGCTGCTTTTTCCGCAGGGCGCCGGAGATTGCCTGCGAGACCAGCGTGTAGAGCACCGTGAAGACCGGAACGCCCAGGAGCATTCCGCCGAAGCCAAAGAGGGTGCCGAATACCGTGATGGAGACCAGGACCCAGAAGTCCGAGATCCCTAAGCGTCCGCCCAAGATCCGAGGCCCGATGATGTTGCCGTCGATTTGCTGCAATGCCAACTCGAAAATCAGGAAGTACAGCGCCTGGATTGGGCTCTGGAGCAGGATCAGCACGCCGCCGATGACAATACCGATCAGGGGACCGAAGAAGGGGATGATGTTGGTCAGACCGATGAAGACGGAGCTGATCAGCGCGTAGGGGAGACCCAGGATGATCATTCCGATGTAGGACAGAGCGCCGATGATCAGAGAGTCGATGACCTTGCCCACCATGAAGCCGCCAAAGCTTTTGTTGGTGAGCCGACCGATTTCAAATACTTTGTCCGCACCGCGCTGCTTGAAGACGGCGACCACGAATTTTTTCGCCTGCGCGATGTATTTTTCCTTCTGCATCAGCAGATAGACCGAGACGACCAGGCCAATGACCATGTTAAAGATGACTTTGCCGATGCCATAGGCCTCGGTGACGACGCTGCCAATGGTGGAGAAGATGTCCAGCTCCTTGGTCAGCCAATCCTGTACGACCTTGACAGGGTCGTTCTCCCGCAGCCAGTCTTCAAAGGGGGAGCCTTTCAGCGTGTCGGACAGCCAGGCGGTGATCTTTTCGTAGTACATCTGGAGATTTTCCGGGCTGAAGGTCTCAGTGATGGATTTCCAGAGCTCCGGCAGGACCATTGCCAGCAGTCCGTAAATCAGCAGAATGAAAATCAGCAGGGAAAGGAGAACGCTGACGGTACGGCTCAGCTTTTTGACGCCGCGCTCGGTCATATTGCTCTTGACCAGCAGCCGACGGATCAGCTTCTCGAACAGGCGCTGCAAGGGGTTCATCAGATAGGCAAAGATAATGCCGTAAATCACGAAGGAGAAGGTGCTGATGATCTTCTTCACGACGCTGAAGACGGTGCCGATGTTGATGAGCGTCACGCCAAACAAAACGCTCACAATAATGACCGTGAGCAGCGTCAGGCCAAGACGAAAATAGCGGCTGTCCTTCTTAAGCATCTGAATCGCCTCCGTTTCCCTCTACTTCATCTTTTATCATAGCACAAAAATATCGTATCGTCAACGGGAAAACCGCAATCGATCCCGGAATTCCGCAGGAATTCCTCGGAAAAGCGCTGCGGAACGGACGGGAAATCAGAGGGAAGTGAAAAAAAGATGTGTCCGGGCGAAAAAAAGAGTTGATTTTTTGATGACTTTCGTATATAATACGCTTGCTCAGAGAGCGATTAGCACATGGGCCTTTAGCTCAGTTGGTTAGAGCAACCGGCTCATAACCGGTCGGTCCTGGGTTCGAGTCCCCGAAGGCCCACCATATAGGGGTATAGCTCAATTGGTAGAGCGGCGGTCTCCAAAACCGTAGGCTCAGGGTTCAAGTCCTTGTGCCCCTGCCACTATGAAACCTCTTTTGTCAGTAAAGACAGAAGGGGTTTCTTGTTTTCTACGGCAGCGTTTGCTATGATTTGGTATAACGGAGCGGAAAACTCGGCCTTTGCAGGTCTTGTTGTCTGCATCAAGGCATCGCAATCTTGCCGTCCGCTTCACGGTCTTGTAGTCGGCATCGCGGTCCAATCCTGTCTGCTTTGCGGCTTAGTGTAAAATAAATATAGGAAAAAAGAACACAGAGGGCACCTCATGTGGTTTAATGAATCTACCACAATCCCAAAACCACGGAAGAGAGGTGTCCCCTGTGGAAAGAATCATAACCGAAATCACAGAAAAACTCAAGA
>JAFRPC010000045.1 GCA_017429325.1 Oscillospiraceae bacterium
CTGCCGGTGTGCGCTTGTGCGCACACCGGCAGGGGGGGTTGTGAGGATCAGACCGGCTCGAAGAAGGTGTCCGGCCTGGCCGGGTCAAAGCACTCGTTGGCCCACATCAGGGTCACGAGGTCCTGCGTCTGGGAGAGGTTGACGATGCTGTGGGTATAGCCGGGCAGCATGTGGACGGCTGTGGGCCGCTCCCCGCTGACCTCGAACTCCAAAATCTCCTCGCTTCCCAGCTTCCGTTCCCGGATCAGCCCGTGACCGGAGACCACGATGAAGAACTCCCACTTGGAGTTGTGCCAGTGCTGACCTTTGGTGATGCCGGGCTTGGAGACGTTCACCGAGAACTGGCCGTGGTCGGCGGTCTTCAGCAGCTCCGTGAAGCTGCCCCGGGCGTCCGTGTTCTGCTTCAGCTCGAAGGCCACCTTCTCCCGGGGCAGATAGGACAGGTACATGGAATAGAGCTTTTTCTCGAAGGAATCCGGGGGAATGGCGGGCATCAGCAGGGTCTTCGGCTGGTCGCGGAAGCTGTGAAGCAGCTCCACGATGCGGCCCAAGGTGGCCCGGTGGGTCACGGGGGCCAAGCAGAAACGGCCCTCGGCGCAGGGAACGGGGCGCAGCTCCTCGTACTCGCAGTGCTGCTCCTTCCCCTCTAAGGCGTCGAACATAGCCTCCACCAGATCGTCGATGAAGAGCAGCTCCAGCTCCACCGCCGGGTCGCTGACCGTGATGGGCAGGTCGTGGGCGATGTTGTAGCAGAAGGTCCCCACGGCGGAGTTGTAGTTGGGCCGCACCCACTTGCCCGCCAGGTTGGGGAAGCGGTAGACCAGGACCTTTGCCCCAGTCTCGGCGGCATAGCGGAAGAACAGCTCCTCTCCCGCCCGCTTGCTTTTGCCGTAGTCGCTGTTGTAGCGGCCGATCAGGGTGGCCTGGAGGGAGCTGGAAAGCATCACGGGGCAGCGGTTCCCCGCCGCCTTCAATAGCTCCAGCAGCTCCGAGGAGAAGCCGAAGTTCCCCTTCTCGAACTCCGCCGGGTCCTTGGGCCGGTTGACCCCCGCCAGGTGGAAGACGAAGTCCGCCTTGGCGCAGCCCTCCTCCAGAACGGAACGGGGCGTGTCGAGATCGTATTCCAAGATCGTGTCGATGTGGATAGCGGGCCTCGTCCGGTTCTTGCCGTCCCGGATGGCCTTCAGATTTTCAACCAAGTTTCGGCCAACAAACCCATTGGCCCCAGTGATCAGAATGTTCATCTTGACACCTTCCAATTATTCTATGACATTACGTTTGGAATCACGATTCACCGAAGAAGCGCTTTGCTGAGGCGTTTTTGGATCGGTTTTTCAATATATTTGTGGATGAGTAGGGTCAGAATGCCGGTAACAAAAATGGATACCGTGAGTCTGAAGATGGCAGTTACCAAAGTATTGCCGAAAACCTGAGCGCTAACCTTATCCAGAATCCCACAAAACGTGATCCCGTGTACCAGATAGATCGTGTATGAGTGTTCATCGAGGAAGTCCAGAATCTTGATGACACGCTTTCTGGTGACGATAAACCGGTCGCTCAATAGAAGCATTGCGCCAAAAACGGCTGATGCGCATACTAAGCTCATATTGGATGCTATCGACGAAACCAAATCGCCCCAGTCGCCGAATTTCGCGACAAAAACAAACAGCAACAACGCCATGCAAATGAGAAACGCATGGTTCTCTCTCTTTGCGTGATATACGAGTATTCCGATCAAAAAACAAGGCATGTACAAGAGCGCGCTGAACCACCCGTGAAATGAGGCCTTAACGAATAAGACCAGGCCCAAAGAAGCCGACAGCAGCAGAGCAGCACGTGCAGAGGTCTTTGCGATCTTGCATAGGAAGGGCGCTGCGATATAGAATATCAGGAATATGGGAATCGTCCAGGTGATTCCGATATTACTCCAAAAATAGCCTTCCGAAGGTACGATCCCGTTCAAACAAAAGATATAACGCAGCCATCCCAAGTGCAGGGGATCCTCCGGAATACTGTGAAATAAGAAAGTTTCCATGAGGAAAAAATAACCGATGCAGAAATAATAGAGCGGAAGAATCCGAATGGCTCTTTTCTTGTAGAAAACTCCCACAGATTGTTTTGACGACAGGGAGATACAGGCTAAATATCCGCTGATTACGAAAAACAACTCAACGCCGTATCTGCCTAATTGCGAAAAAGCGTATAGATCCGTTGACAGCCTGCTCAGAGACATGCGTTGCCCAAAATGGCAAAAGAACACGCATAAACAAGCTGCAACGCGAAGGAGCTGGATCCCTCTGTCAGTGTCTCTGTTCGTCATTTCTGATGCCCTCCCTGGATAGCGGATCCTCTCAGCCCTTCCGCCAGACCATCTTGTTGACGACGCCGGTGTAGCTCTGGATCAGCTTGACCACCTTGTCGGACACGTTCTCGTCCACGTAGTCCGGGACCGGGATGCCGTTGTCGCCGTTTTTCACCATCTCCACAGCCAGGGCGACGGCCTGGAGCAGACCGTTGCCCTCAATGCCCGCCAGGACGAAACAGCCCTTGTCCAGGGCCTCGGGCCGCTCGGTGCTGGTGCGGATGCAGACCGCCGGGAAGGGCTTTCCGACAGAGGTGAAGAAGCTGCTCTCCTCCGGCAGGGTGCCGGAGTCGCTGACCACGGCGAAGGCGTTCATCTGAAGGCAGTTGTAGTCGTGGAAGCCCAGGGGCTCGTGGCGGATGACCCGGGGGTCCAGTTGGAAGCCCGAAGCCTCCAGCCGCTTGGCAGAGCGGGGATGGCAGGAGTAGAGCACGGGCATGTCATAGGTCTCCGCCAGCCGGTTCACGGCGGTGAAGAGGGAAGTGAAGTTCTTCTCGGTGTCGATGTTCTCCTCCCGGTGGGCAGAGAGCAGGATGTAGCGCCCCTTCTCCAGACCTAAGCGGGTGTGGACGTCGCTGGCCTCGATCTGCGGCAGGTTGGCCCGCAGCACCTCCGCCATGGGGGAGCCGGTGACGTAGGTCCGCTCCTTGGGCAGGCCGCAGTCCGCCAGATAGCGGCGGGCGTGTTCGGAGTAGGCCAGGTTCACGTCGGAGATGATGTCCACGATGCGGCGGTTGGTCTCCTCGGGCAGGCACTCGTCCTTGCAGCGGTTCCCTGCCTCCATGTGGAAGATGGGGATGTGCAGCCGCTTGGCTCCGATGACGGAGAGACAGGAGTTGGTGTCGCCCAGCACCAGAACGGCGTCGGGCTTCAGCTCCGTCATCAGCTCATAGGAGCGGGCGATGATGTTGCCCATGGTCTGGCCTAAGTTCTCGCCCACGGCGTCCAGATAGACCTCCGGCGGATCCAACTCCAGGTCCTTGAAAAAGACCCCGTTGAGATTGTAGTCGTAGTTCTGCCCGGTGTGGGCCAGGATGGTGTCAAAATAGCGGCGGCATTTCTTGATGACCGCGGAGAGCCGGATGATCTCGGGCCGAGTCCCCACAATGATCAGCAGCTTGAGCTTTCCGTTGTTCTGAAAGTCTGCCATAGCGTTCTCCCTTCCGGGCTCAGCGGCCCAGGGCGTTGTTTACATAATCTGTCGTCAGCAGCTTTTTCACCACGCCGTCCACGTCCAGCAGGCGGGTGTTGGAGGAGGTGTAGCTCTCGTCGCTTTCGGTCTCCACCTTGCCCTCCACAAAGAATTTGTCGTAGTTGAGGTCCCGGTTGTCGGCGGCAATGCGGAAATAGTCGCCCATATCCACGCTGCGCAGCCGCTCCTCCCGGGTCACTAAGGTCTCGTAGAGCTTCTCGCCGTGGCGGGTGCCGATGACGCGGGTGCCGGTGTCGCCGAAGAGCCGCTGTACGGCCTTCGCCAGGTCTCCGATGGTGGAGGCGTCGGCCTTCTGGACAAAGAGGTCGCCGGGGTTCGCGTGCTCAAAGGCGAAGCGCACCAGCTCCACGGCCTCGTCCAGGTTCATGAGGAAGCGGGTCATAGCGGGGTTCGTAATGGTGATGGGGTTGCCCGCCTGGATCTGGTCGATGAAAAGCGGGATGACGGAGCCGCGGCTGCACATGACGTTGCCGTAGCGGGTGCAGCAGATGACGGTGCCGCCCCGATCCGCGGCCACCCGAGCGTTGGCGTAGATCACGTGCTCCATCATCGCCTTGGAGATGCCCATGGCGTTGATGGGATAGGCCGCCTTGTCGGTGGACAGACAGACCACCCGCTTCACGCCCGCGTCGATGGCCGCGTGAAGGACGTTGTCGGTGCCCTCCACGTTGGTCTTGACAGCCTGCATGGGGAAGAACTCGCAGGAGGGCACCTGCTTCAGAGCCGCGGCGTGGAAGATATAGTCCACGCCGGGCATCGCGTCGGCCACGGAGCGGAGGTCCCGCACGTCGCCCACGTAGAATTTGACCTTCCCGGCGTGGTCCGGGTAGCGGGCCTGGAGCTCGTGGCGCATGTCGTCCTGCTTCTTCTCGTCCCGGGAGAAGATGCGGATCTGGCCGATGTCGGAGCTCAGAAAGTGCTTGAGGACCGTGTTGCCGAAGGAACCGGTGCCGCCGGTGATCATCAGAGTCGCGCCTTGGAATGCAGACATGTGCTTATCCTCCCTGAATCAAATCTGTAGAGCGGGGCTACCCGGCTCAGAAGCTTCTGTCCTTCTCGGCGATCTGCTTCAGGCAGAGGGCCTGGAAGGCATCGGGCGTCATAGCGCCCAGGTCCGCGCCGGTGCGGGTCCGGACGGAGACCGTGCCGTTCTCGATGTCCCGGTCGCCGATGACCAGCATATAGGGGATCTTCTGCATCTGGGCCTCGCGGATCTTGTAGCCTAACTTCTCAGAGCGGTAGTCGCCCTCGGCCTCGATGCCTAAGGTCCGGAGCTGCTCCACCAGCTTCTGGCCGTATTCGTGGGCCCGGTCCGTGATGGGCAGGACCCGGACCTGCTCCGGGCTCATCCACAGGGGCAGAGCGCCGGCGTAGCGCTCGATCAGGTAGGCCAGGGTGCGCTCGTAGCAGCCCAGGCTGGTGCGGTGGATGATATAGGGGATCTTCTTCTGGCCGTCGGTGTCGGTGTACTCCATGCCGAACTTCTCCGCCAGCAGCATGTCCACCTGGATGGTGACAATGGTGTCCTCCTTGCCGAAGACGTTCTTATACTGGATGTCCAGCTTCGGGCCGTAGAAGGCGGCCTCATCGATGCCCACGGAGTAGTTCACACCCAGGTCGTCCAGGATGGTCTTCATCGTAGACTGGGCCAGCTCCCACTGCTCCGGCGTGCCCTCGTACTTGGCGGTGTTGTTGGGGTCCCACTGGGAGAAGCGGAAGGAGCAGTTCTCCAGCATTCCCACGGTGTCGAGCAGGTACTTTGCCAGTTCCAGGCAGCCCTTGAACTCCTCCTCTAACTGCTCGGGCCGGAGGATCAGATGGCCCTCGGAGATGGTGAACTGCCGCACGCGGATCAGGCCGTGCATCTCGCCGGAGTCCTCGTTGCGGAAGAGGGTAGAGGTCTCGCCCAGACGCATGGGCAGGTCCCGGTAGGAGCGGGCCCGGTTCAGGAAGACCTGATACTGGAAGGGGCAGGTCATGGGCCGGAGAGCAAAGCACTCCTTGGTCTCGTCGTCGGGGTCGCCCATGATGAACATGCCGTCCCGGTAGTGGTCCCAGTGGCCGGAGATCTTGTAGAGGTCCCGCTTTGCCATATAAGGGGTCTTGGTCAGCAGGTAGCCGCGCTGCTTCTCGGTGTCCTCCACCCAGCGCTGGAGCTTCTGGATGACCCGGGCGCCTTTGGGCAGCAGGATGGGCAGGCCCTGGCCAATCACGTCCACGGTGGTGAAGTATTCCAACTCCCGGCCCAGCTTGTTGTGGTCCCGGCGCAGGGCCTCGGCCTGCTGCTCCAGGTAGCTCTCCAGCTCCTCCTTGGAGGGGAAGGCCACGCCGTAGATGCGCTGGAGCATCTTGCGGTTGGAGTCGCCACGCCAGTAGGCGCCGCAGGCCTTGGTGAGCTTGAAGCCGTTGTGCTTGACCCGACCCGTGGAGTCCAGGTGGGGACCGGCGCAGAGGTCGGTGAACTCGCCCTGAGTGTAGAAGGAGATCACGGCGTCCTCCGGCAGGTCGTTAATGAGCTCCACCTTATAGGGCTCCTCCCGGCCTTCCATGTAGGCGATGGCCTCGGCACGGGGCTTCTCAGAGCGCTCTAAATGCAGCCGCTCCTTGCAGATCTTCTTCATCTCGGCCTCGATCTTCTCCAGGTGCTCGTTGGTGAAGGAGAAGGGGGCGTCGAAGTCGTAGTACCAGCCCAGGTCAATGGAGGGGCCGATGGCCAGCTTGACCTCGGGCCACAGGCGCTTGACGGCCTGGGCCATGATGTGGGAGCAGGTGTGCCAATAGGTTTTGCGGTAGGCTTCGTTTTCAAACGTGTAGATGTTTTCTTCAGACATGGTATATTCCTCCTGTAAGAGATTTTTTATCAAGGATGATCGACGCCGATCACGGTGCCCGGCGCGGGCTGTTCGACGCCGTTCCAGTCCAGCCGGGGACTGTCGCTGATTTCCCGAAACACGCCGGATCCTCTGTCATACCCCCAACGGGGGGTTCGGTAGCAGTTGTTGAGCAGCCGCTCATATTTCTCCACAAAGGCCTGACCTTCTTCCGGGGGCAGGACCGGGAGCGCCATGCGCAGGGCCAGCTCCATCCAGACCTTCCGGCTGTCGTGGATGGTGTCGTATTCATAGCCGGGGTTCTGCCGGTAGATCCACCGCCCGTCCTCCGCGTGGTCCATGACGAAACGGTACCGGAGCTCGTCCTGACGGCGGGAACGCAGCTCCATCTTCAGGGCGGCGCGGGTGCAGGCTTCCCGGAACAGCCAGTATTGCAGATCCGCTTCGCTTTTCGCGTTGTACTCGAAACAGACCGGCTCCCGGTCTCCGGGGACCCAGAACTTCAGCCCCTGGACCCGGCCTCCCAGTTCTTCAGCGGCTGCCCGGGCATAGGCAGGCAGCTCCGCAGGCAGATGCTCCAGGATCCAGGCCGCATAGTCACGCTCGCTTTTTCCCGCCTGCCGTTCTTTCGTCTGGGCCTGTACGCCGGGCAGGGGCTCTGCGGGCGGCTGCTTTTCCTTCTTTTTCCCGCGGGCAGACGGTTTGTTTTTTCCGAAGTTGATCCGAATGTGGAAGGACATAAAAAAACACCCCCGACCGATGGATTCGGTCAGGGGTGAATCTTGCGATCCACGGTTCCACCCTGCTTGCGGACAGTGTCCGCCGCTCTTGGCCGCTGTAACGGGCGGTCCCGGCCCTCCATACTCGTTTCTCCTGCGCCGTTTCGACGGGACGGTCGTCAGACGCACCCCACCACCGCCGCTTGGGCGGCGGTCCCCCTCCCCTGCAAGCAGGGGAGGCGTAAAAGGAAGAGAAATTTCAAGAGGGCGGCTCGGAAGCGGTGGGGCGGTCCGCTGAGGCAAGACCCTCGCAGCACAAGGGGCCTCTCTCTGTGCGCTCAGACCTGGGCGCCCGTCTTCGTCGCAGCCTTTGACGTTTGTCTTATTATACCACGTTTTTCCCTGCTGTCAACCACCAAAAATGGGTTTTCCTGAACTTGACACGCAATGTTAGGGCTGATATAATGGAATTATCAGAGGAAAGGAGACTGACCGCCCGAGTTTGCCACTTTAGGCAAGGACAAAAAGTGAAAAAAGTTAGGAATTGCAAGGAAAAAATCCTTGCTTTTTTGTTGCTATTGTGGTATAATAAACAGGTACATAGGTACATCTCTTGTGCTTTGGAGGATAATAAAA
>JAFRPC010000046.1 GCA_017429325.1 Oscillospiraceae bacterium
GAAGCCAATGAGATGCGCGACATGTTCGAGTTCACCGCTCTGGTGGACGGCGTGGAGACCGGCACCCCGCTGCTGTGGTCCGTGGATGGCTACGTCCGCGCCGCCCGTCTGAACACCGACACCAGCGCGGAAGAGCTGGCCCTGCTCAACGCCCTGCTCATCTACACCGACTCCGCCGCCGCGGCGATGAGCTAATATTCTTGCGGACGGCACTGTAGGGACGGCTCTCAGCCGTCCGCGTTCCCCGCGCTGTAGGGACGGCTCTCAGCCGTCCGCCGTCCGCGCACCAAAAAATGACCTGTGGAGTCAAACTCCACAGGTCATTTTTTGTACTTGTGTCAGGCGGTTCCGCTGCGCTGCTCCAGCTTTTGCAGCAGCGTGGTCAGGGGGACGATCAGCAGGCCCAGGCCCAGGTTGCCCAGGGCGTGCAGCACGTCCCAGGGAAAAAAGCCTGCGGCGATCCAGGCCAGCATCTTGCGCAGGTCTCCCCCCAGGAAGACCACGGCCTGATAGGGGGCGTAGAGGCTCCCGTAGGCCAGGCCGAAGAGGGCGCAGGTCCCGGCATAAACCGGCACCCGGAGCCAGATCGGCATCCGCTTTGGCAGGGCCATTGTCAGGGCCCAGAGGAGAGGCCAGAGATAGAGATAGGGAAACCACCAGAGGCTGAAGCCCGCCAGTACGCCCTCCAGGAAGATGAAGAGAAAGACGGGGAGCAGCGCCTGCTTGCGGTAGACCAGGGTATAGACCATGGTGAGGGTGCTGATCAGCTCAATGTTGGGCAGCCCCTCCAGAACCTGCTTGGAGAGAAAGAGGAGCGCTCCCAGCATAGCAAAAAGGATCAGGTGCCGCAGGTCCAGCCGCGGCGACGACTTCCGCTCAGCCCTCGGTAGCCACGAAGGCATAGCTCATGCCATCGGAGACGGGGGTGGCGTCCACGCCGGTCATGGCATACTCCCCATTCTCATAGAAGGCCCAGTACATGTGGTCGGCGTCCCAGTCCAGGGCTTCGCCGCAGACGATGGTGACATAGAGGCCGTAATCACCCGGGTCGCCCTTGATGAGGTCGTAGGCGATCAGCGCATCGCCTACGGTCTCGGCGTCGGTGTGGATGGCGTAGGACGAGGTTCTGCCGTCGGCAAAGGTCGCGGTAAAGTAGATGAGCTTGCTGCCCTCGCCCAGCTCCTCAGCGCCTTCCGGGATGGAGGGCTGGGGGGCCTCCTTGGTGGCGGGGCTGGCCTTGGTTTCGGCAGGCGGGGAAACCACCGGCGCTTCGGTCTGAGAGGCGGCGGTCTCGGGGGCCTTCTCGGCGGGGGTGCAGCCGGTCAGGAGCGCGGCGGTCAGCAGGACTGCCAGCAGGATGCAGAAGATGGAACGATGCTTGCGTATCATAGATGTGTCTCCTTTTCAGCAGGTCTCAGGGATTCACTGCTTCTCATAGAAGTATTCGTAGGTCCAGATGTCGTTGGGGTCTCCGTTGTACAGGTGCAGCGCACCGTCCTTCAGGGTCCCGGTGTAATCGATGGACATGCCGAGGAAGGTCTCCTTCATGGTGAAGTTCTCGCCCTCCAGGGTCCAGGTCACGTCGAACTCCATGTCGTCCCGGGCGTGCTTGCCGGTGCCGTCGTCGTTGAGGGTCAGAGAGAACTCCTCCTCATTGTGAGTATCGTCCCCCACCAGCTTGGTGTACTGGCCCTTGTAGGTGCCGGAGGCAGCCTTCAGAGGATTCTCGGCGCAGGCCGCCAGCAGAAGCGCCAGCACGGCAATCACCAACAGAACGGAAATCAGCTTTTTGCAGGTCATAAGATGTACCTCCTTGTAAAATTGAGTCACGGATGTTTCCGGATGCTAACATTATAGCACGGATTCCAGAAAATACCACCCCCAATTTTGGAGGCTTTATTTTGTCAGCTCTAAGCTGAATTCCTCCCCCTGCTCCGTCACCCGGACCTGGTAGCCCTGGCTGGCGGCGAAGCGGCGGATGTTGCCCACGGCGCACTGGTCGTCCACCAGGACGGTCAGCGTCTTGGGCGCGTCCCGCTTCACGGCCTGCTGGACCATCAGCACGGGCTGCGGACAGGAGAAACCTCTCGCGTCTATCATTTCGTTCCCTCCTTCTTTTTCGCAAAGGTGCAGACCAGGGAGATCAGCAGCAGGATGACCAGGGCCGCCCAGACCGCGGTGTGCCCGCCGGGGGCGGAGCCGTCCGCGGAGGAGGCCAGCTTGAAGTTGTGGGACAGGGCGGCGCCCAGCAGCATTCCGACTACCGTGACGGCGGAATCGGTGTTGCCTTCGCCCGCTAAAATGAGCTGCCGCAGGGGACAGCCGCCCAAGAGGACGGAGCCCCAGCCCACCACAGTCATGCCTAAGAAGTTCCACAGCCCGTCGCTGTGGGCCACGGGCTGCCCTTCAAAGGCGAAGCCGCCAAACTGGCCCAGCAGCAGGTTGCCCACCAGCACCGTCAGGATGACCATGCCGAAGGCGGCCACGAGGCCGAAGTCCCGGAACATCACGGCGTTGCGGATGCCGCCCGCCATACAGAAGCGGCTGCGCTGGGCCAGGAAGCCCACCGCCATGCCCGCCAGCAGCGCCACATACCAGAGCGCCCGCTTGGAGCCGGGGCCGCTCTCAGAGCTGCGGAAGAGGCCCACCAGACCTGTGACGGACAGGAGGAAGGCCAGGGTCAGCAGAGCGGGGAAGGCGGCCCCCTCGGCCTTGGACTGCCCGTAGGCCCGGCCCAGGGTGAAGCCCTTCTTCAAGAAGACGACGCCGACCAAAATCCCGACGATGAAGCCCGCGAGACCCACCAGGGCGTTGAGGTCGCCGCCGCCGATGCGAATGACCATCCGCAGCGGACAGCCCAAAAAGACCAGGGCGCCGATCATCACCAGCATCCCCAAAATCAGCCGGAGCAGCGGGGAGGAGCCGCCCTTGCCCCGGAATTCCCGGAAGCACAGGGCCGCCAGCAGTGCGCCAAGCACGATGCCCACGATTTCGGGCCGGAAGTACTGCACGGCCTCCGCGCCGTGGAGGCCCAGCGCACCCGCAATGTCCCGCTCGAAGCAGGCGATGCAGAAGCCCATGTTCCCCGGATTGCCCAGCCGCGCCAGCAGCAGCGCCGCGGCGCCCACAATCAGACCGGTCAGCAGGGCCAGCCAATTGTCCTGAAACCAGGAGCGTTTTTTCATAGGATCCCTTCCTTTCCATTTGGTTATTCTTTGAAAAGAATAACGCTTTCTGTCATTATAACACGGAAGCGCATAAAAATCCACCCCGTTTTCACGAAAAACTGTGAAAACGGGGTGGAATGCACAAGCGTCTCACAATCGCAGCTCCCGGAAGGCCGCGGGGAAAATGGCTCCGGCAGCAGCCAGCGCTTCCAGCCGGGGCCGCTGGGAGGGCTCGGAGGCCCAGGCGATGCCGCAGTCGGAGCTGAGCTGCCGGGGGGCGGGAAAGAGCCTGCCGGGAATGGCCTCCGCGGCGCAGACGCGCTCCGTCTCCATCGCGGCGGCGGTGGTGTCGAAGGTCAAAACCAGGGTCAGACGCGGTTCTCTGGGCATAGAGGCCTCCTTTTCGAGACGCTCCGGGCGGACGCCGCGAGGCGTGCGCCCGGAGCGGGGAGCTTCGTATCAATCGCCGCTCTCGCTTTCGGAGGGCTCCGGCGGGTCGGTTTCAGAGGGAGCCGGGGGATCCGTGGGCGGCTCCGTCGGCGGTTCCGTGGGCGGCTGGGTGGGCGGTTCTGTGGGAGGCTCTGTCGGCGGCTGGGTGGGCGGCTCCGTCGGCGGCTCCGTGGGCGGCTGGGTGGGCGGTTCCGTCGGCGGCTCGGTGGGCTGCGTCGGCGGTTCCGTGGGCTGGGTGGGCGGCTGGGTCGGCTGCGTCGGCGGTTCCGTCGGTGGCTGCGTCGGCTGGGTGGGTTCGGTCGGGTTATTCGGGTCGGGCAGATGGTCCACCAGATGGGCGATCACCTTGTCGCGCTTGCTGTAGCGGCTGGTGGCAATCTTGGTGGTCTCGATCTTGTTGCCGTCCTTGTCGTAGGTGGTGCGGTAGGTGGCGACCTTGTAGCCGGTATAGGGGGTAGAGATGACCTCACCCTCGTAGTAGGTGCCGTCCTTGAGCACGTCCTTCCGGACCTCTTTCCAGTCCTCCTTCTCCAAAACGTCGTAGGAGAGCTTCACGGTGTAGTCCTTCCACTCGGTGCCGTAGAGGATGATGTGGACCTTTCCGTCGTGGACGGAGGCTTCGATCTTGATGGGATAGGGGCTGTTGTTCTCGAACTTGTAGTCATGACTGCCCCAGTAGATGGTGGCGTCCATGCCGTAGGGAACGTAGTCCACCGCATAGATGTGGGCGGCCCGCTCCACGGTCTTGAGATCGGCCTGCAAAACGGCATAGTAGATGGAGGAGGCGACCTGGCAGACGCCGCCGCCCAGCTCCGGGACAGAGGCGCCGCCCACATAGGCGATGGCCTCCTTGTAGCCCTTGGCCGCGGTCCGCTCGCCCACCGTCCGGTTGAAGGAGAAGACCTCGCCGGGCATGACGATGGTGCCGTTGATGGCGGCGCAGGCCAGCTTCAGGTTGTTGGTGCGGTTGGAAATGCTGGTGTGGGGGGTATGGGCCTCGGCCAGTACGTCCTTGAACAGGTGCTCCCGCAGGGAGTCGGGGTCGATGGTGCGCGGGATGGTGGACAGCCGGACCGTGACCTCCTCGCCGGGCTGCGCTTTCTCCAGCGCTTCGACCAGGGCTTCTTTGTCAAAGCCATAGCCGTCCGAGCCGTCGGAGACCTCGCCGGTGGACTTGTCCAGGGCCGGTTCCACGACCTCCTTGCAGTAGCGGCTCCACAGGTCCTCTACGTCGATCTTCTTCTTGGGGAACTGGATCTCGTAGGACAGGACGGGCCGCATAGCCGCTTCGGGGTCCTCGGCGACCACTGTGTTCTCGTAGGCGGTTTTCAGAAGCTGGAACAGGTCGTCGGCGCGAATGCTCCGACCGATGGAGCCGGTGCGAATCGTCAGCTGCTTGTCGGGGACCTCGGGGGCGTCCTCGCCCTGGGGCTGCTCCTCTTCGGGCAGGTCCTCCAGCATGACGGAGGGCTCCTCATACTCGGTGCCGTATTCCTCCTCCACCTGCTGTGCGATGGCGCGGAGGGTCTCGTCGTTGAGGGTCAGATAGTTTCGCAGATCGACGAGATAGGTGGTCTCGCTCTCCTTGCCGGTCCCGGCGTCCAGGTCCGCGGCCAGGCGGGTGCGGTCCACGCCCACGCCGGTCTCGGACTGCGGCAGGGTAATGACAATGGGCTCCTCGGTCTGCGTCCCCTCCTCCGTGTCGGGATTCAGGGTCAGGACCAGGTCGCGCTGCAGCAGAGCGTCCAGCTCCTCGGCCTGCTGCTCCACTTCTGCGCGGGTCATGCCGTGAAGCTCCACGGTGGCGACCGTGGTGGTCTTGGCTGTGCTGCGGCTGCTGACGCCGCTGGCGATCAGGATCCCGGCCACCAGCACGACGACGCCGGCTGCGGCGGCCAGAATGGGCCAGAGCTTCCTCGTTTCGGGTTTTTTGGCAGGCTTGTTTCGGGTGGCATAGGGGTCGGAGCGTCCTGTGGGTTTGGCTCCGCTCTTTCTGCCGGCTTCAAATTTTCCTTTTGCCAAAAGAATTCCCCCTTTCTGTGTGTTTCTCTCTTGAGATGATATTATACCCACCTTGCGTGGAAAATGCAATTACAATTCGTAACGCTTCAAAATAAATCCTCGTTACCGGGTTGTTTCCGCCTCGGTGAGGGCGGTCAGGGTGTCTGTCAGCAGGCAGGCGGCCCGGAGGCTGTTTTCCCCCTGCTTCAGCCGGAGCCGGAGCACGGGCTGACGGCTCTTGGGCTGGAGGAAAAGACGGCCAGCCAGCTCCGGCGCAGCGCAGAGGGCGGAGAGGCGTTCGATATCCAGGGACAGCAGGGTGAAGCACAGGTCCTGCCCCGTCTGGCTGATGTCGGTAATGGTCAGGCGGGCCGCCCTGGCCCGGAGCAGGGCCACGTCCAGGAGGTTCAGGACTCCCTTGGGCGGGTCGCCGTAGCGGTCTACGATCTCGTCCAGCAGCTCGTCGGCGTCGCTCTGGGAGCGGACGGCGGCCATCCGCCGGTAGAGGTCCATGCGCTGCTCCCCGTTCTCCACGTAGCTCTTGTCGATGTTGGCGGTGATGTCCAGGTCGGCGGTGCACTCCACGGTCCGGGGCGTCTGCTCGCCCTGCTCCTCCAGCACGGCCTCCTCCAAAAGCTTGAGGTACATGTCGTAGCCCACCGAGACGATGTGGCCCGACTGCTCGGCCCCTAAGAGGTTGCCCGCGCCGCGGATCTCCAGGTCCCGCATAGCGATTTTGAAGCCGGAGCCGAACTCCGCGTACTCCCGAATGGCCTCCAGCCGCTTTTCCGCGATTTCCGAAAGCGCCTTGCCGCGGCGGAAGGTGAGATAGGCGAAGGCGTGGCGGGAGGAGCGGCCCACCCGGCCCCGGATCTGATGGAGCTGGGCCAGCCCCAGCTGGTCTGCGTTCTCGATGATGAGGGTGTTGACGTTGGGGATGTCGATGCCGGTCTCAATGATGGTGGTGCAGACCAGGATCTGGACCTCTCCGTCCGCCATCCGCTGCATCACGTCCCCCAAGGCCTCCTCGTGGAGCTTGCCGTGGGCAACGGCCACCTCGGCCTCGGGGTGGCGCTCCGCCAGCCGGGCGGCACAGCGGGAGATGGACTCCACCCGGTTGTGGAGATAGTAGACCTGCCCGCCCCGGGCCAGCTCCCGGCGGATGGCGTCGTCCAGCACGGTCTCGTTGTGCTCCAGCACAAAGGTCTGGACCGGATAGCGGTCCAAGGGCGGCTCCTCGATGGTGGACATGTCCCGGATGCCGGAGAGGGCCATATTCAGCGTCCGGGGGATCGGCGTTGCGGATAAGGTTAAGACGTCAACGCCGCGGGAAAGTTCCTTAAGTTTTTCTTTATGACTGACGCCGAAGCGCTGCTCCTCGTCCACAATGAGCAGGCCCAGGTCCTTGAAGACCACGTCCTTTTGCAGCAGCTTGTGGGTCCCCACGATGAGGTCCACGCTCCCGGCCCGGAGCCCTGCCAGGGCCCGACGCTGCTGGGCCGGGGTGCGGAAGCGGGAGAGCACCTCGATGTTCACCGGGAAGCCCTCGAAGCGCTTGACGGCGGTGACGTAATGCTGCTGGGCCAGGACGGTGGTAGGCACCAAGATGGCCACCTGCTTGGAGTCCAGCATCGCCTTCATCGCGGCCCGCAGGGCCACCTCGGTCTTGCCGAAGCCCACGTCGCCGCAGAGCAGCCGGTCCATGGGGGCAGGCGCCTCCATATCCCCCTTGATCTCCGCTGCGCAGCGGAGCTGGTCGTCGGTCTCCATGTAGGGGAAGTTGTCTTCAAACTCCCTCTGCCAGGGCGTGTCGGCGGAGAAGGCGTAGCCCACCCGGCGCTTGCGCTCAGCGTAGAGGCGGATCAGGCTGTCCGCTAGGTCCTTCACGGCGGCCTTAGCCCGTTTTTTGGTCTTCTCCCAGGCGTCGCCGCCCAGCTTGTTCAGCTTGACGGGGCTGTCCTGGGCCGCGCCCACGTATTTGTAGATCAGGTCCATCTGGGTGGCGGGCACGTAGAGGATGTCCGTCCCCTGATAGGCGATCTTCACGTAATCCTTGACGGCCCCGTCCACCTTGATCTGCTCCATGCAGACGTAGCGGCCGATGCCGTGGTGCTCATGGACCACCAGATCCCCCGGCGTCAGGTCGGTGAAGGCGCTGAGCTTCTGCCGGTTGGTGGTCTTGACCCGGCTGCGGGGCTTGCGGGCGGCCTTGGTCAGAAGCTGGCCCTCGGTGAGGACCGCCAGCTTCACCGTGGGGTACTCCATGCCGCTGGGGAGGGAGCCGTCGGTGAGGTACACGGCTCCCGGCGCGGGCCAGTCCGGCGCCGGGAAGGCCATGGAGACGGGGATCTCCTTGTCCCGGAGATAGGCCTCCAAAATCTCCCCGCGCCGCCGGTTGCCGCAGAGTACCAGGGTCCGGTAGCCGTTGCGCTGATAGTGCTTCAGGTCCTGGGCGGCCACGTCCAGACTGCCCCCGTAGGAGGGGAGCTGCTTGGCGACGATGTCCACCAGAGCGGCGGGCTGGAGGCCCTCCGGGTAGGCAGCGGAGAGAAAGGCGTCCAGAAACACGGCGGGATGGCCGGAGAGCTCGGCGCAGAGGCCGGTCCAGTCCCGGCTGAACTCGCAGAGCTCCCCCGCCAGGACCCCGCCCTGGAGCAGGGAGTCCAGTTGAAGGCCCAGGTCCTCCTCCCAGCCTGCGGCGGCCCGCCGGAGGTTGCCGTGGTCGCAGAAGACCGTGACGCCCTCCGGGGGCAGATAGTCCGCGGCGGTGCAGAAGTCCGGATAGATCAGGCTGAGATAGCGGTCCCCCGCCTGGAAGAAGCTCCGGTTCCGCAGGGTCTCCACGTCCGCCTCCAAGGTCTTGATGAGGGCCAGGTGGGGGCTCTTGCGCCGCTTCTGCCGGGCGATCAGCTTTTCCAGCTCGGCGCAGAGCCCTTCCACTCCGCCGGGGTGGAGGGTGGGCAGGGTCTCGGCCACGGGCAGGAGCACCGCCTGCTCCACGTTTTCCACCCGGCGCTGGGTCAGGGGGTCAAAGAGCCCCATGGCGTCGATCTCGTCGCCGAAGAACTCCACCCGGAGCGGGTTCTCCAGGGCGGGACTGTACACGTCCAAAATGCCGCCGCGGATGGCGAACTGGCCAACGCCCTCCACCATCTGGCAGCGGGTGTAGCCGCTCCGAAGCAGGCGGGCAGCCAGCTCCTCCAAGTCGTAGAGGGCGCCGGGCCGCAGCTCGATGGCGGCCCCCAGCAGGACGTTCCGGGGCAGGGTCCGCAGGGAGAGAGCCTCCCAGGAGGCGATGACCAGCCCTTCGGCCCCCGTCGCCAGGCGATAGAGCAGCCGCAGGCGCTTCTGCTCCCACTGACGGGAGGCGGCGGAGGCGTCGTAGAAGGTCAGCTCCCGGGCCGGAAGAATGGGAAAGGAGACCCCTAAGAAGGCCGCCAGCTCCTCCTGGGTCCGGCGGCAGGCCAGCTCATCCTGGCAGAGCACCAGCATGGGCCGCTCCAGGTCCCGGTACAGCCCCGCGATCAAGTGGGAGCGGTTGATCTGCGCCGCCCCGGAGACCCCGGCGCAGCGTCCCGCCCGCAGGGTCATCAGGACCGTTTCATATTCAGGAAGCCCGTGCAGGGCGGAAAGCAGCAGGTCCATAACGTCTCCCTTCTATATGACGTAAAACAGGCGTAAAAAGTTTCAGGATTTTCGGGTTTTTCAAAAAATTTTTATCCATGCAGCAACGCGGAAAGAGGCCAAAGCCCCTTCCCGTGGAATATGCGGAATAAATGAATATCAAACAGCAGTCACGCAGTCACGCAGTCATGCCGACGATCCCCGCGGCACCCCGCGCTGCGCCATTATATTTATTTTATCACATCCGTCCGAAAAAATCTACCGCTTTCTTGAAATGTTTTTTTCATGCGATGTGCGCTTCCTTTTCCCTGATTTCCCTTGCATTTCCGATTTTTTGCTACAATGATTTTGCCACACAACTTTATATTGCTTTCTCCAGGCCCGTGTGTACTCATATTATAAGTATGAACATTATGATGAAAACGGAGGAGAGGAGAACGCCATTGCCTCTGATAACGCGATGCTCTGGGCTCTGGAGAACGGCGTCACCTCCGGCACCGACGCGACCCATTTCGGCCCCAACCAGACCTGCACCCGCGGCCAGGTCGTCACCTTCCTGTACAATACCCTATCCTAAGTCGCCGTAGGGGCGCTTATCAAGCGCCCGGTCCGCCGCAGGCGGACAATTTGCCGCAGGCAAATCCAGCGCGGTTCTGAAACGGAAACGCGGACGGCAAAGTGCCGTCCCTACAGGTTCTGACCCACCGTAGGGGCGGCTCTCAGCCGTCCGCCCGGGTAGTGGCGCACAGTGTGCGCCACGGGACCACCTGAAGAGGACGGCACGGACATTGCGGGCAGATTGCCCGCGCTACAATACTCCCCGTTCCGTCTGTAGGGGCCGGGTCCCCCGTTCCGCCTCGCCCATCCGCAGGGGACGGGGGGATGCGGATTGCCGCGCCAGTGTGCGCACTGGCTCGCAATGACAATACCGGGGTGTCTCCGCCCGTAGGGGACGGGTCCCCCGTCCCGCCGTCCGTCCTCACCGTAGGGGCGCTCATTGAGCGCCCGGCACTCGGAACGAGCGCATTTACCGCAGGCAAATCCAGCACGGTCCCGAAAACGAAACGCGGCTGGATCGTTTGCTGACGCAAACGATGGATGCTTCGCATCCGCGGGCGCTCAATGAGCGCCCCTACGGCGTTAACCTGCCGTGCCCACCCGTAGGGGTCGGCCCCTGGACGGCCTGTTTCCGTTACGATACGCAGCACGGGGCGTCGAGGGCGCCGCCCCCTACGATTCCCCCCGCAGGGGACGGGCGGACAAGCGATGCTTGTCCCTACATACTTTTAATGGTACGCCTGCACTGTGCTGGGGGATGTTGCTGCGGAACAACAGACCCGGCATACGAAAACCGCTCCTCTGAGATGCTTATCTTGGAGGAGCGGTTTTATCTTGTGCTACAGGCCGTTGAAGCGGTTTTCTCTTGTGCTACAGGCCGTTAAAGCGGTTGGCGGCCTGGAGGGGGCCGTTTTTCATCAGCTCCAGCACCGCCTCGGCGGCGTGGGCCAGGGCGGGGGCCAGGGCCTTTTCCTCCTCGGCGGAGAAGCTGGACAGGACCCAGTCGGCCAAGTCGTAATCTGGGTGGGGCTTGGCGCCGACGCCGATTTTGATGCGGGGGAAGTCCTGGCTGCCCAGGTGGGAGATGATGGACTTGAGGCCGTTGTGGCCCCCGGCGGAGCCATCCGCCCGGACGCGGATCTTCCCCACCGGGAGGGAGATGTCGTCGGACAGGACGAGGATATGGGAGATGGGCAGCTTGTAGAACATAGCCGCCAGCTGCACGGCCTCGCCGGAGTTGTTCATATAGGTCTCCGGCTTCAGCAGCAGGACCTTCTGCCCCGCCAGCGCGGCTGTCCGGGTCAGGCCCCGGAATTTGGCCCGGTCGATGCTGACGCCGGCGTCCTTCGCCAGCAGGTCCGCGGCCCGGTAGCCCACGTTGTGGCGGGTTTTCTCATACTCCCGTCCGGGATTCCCCAGCCCCACGATGAGCCAGTCAACGGTGGATTTTTTCAAAAACATAGGCGGCCTCAAATCCTTTCCGCGTCGGCTGCCATCCGGGGCCGCCGAAATTTCTCAGCGAGCGCCGAAGATGCAGTCGGAGATGGAGGTCTCGTCGGCGATGTGCTGAATGGCCTTGGCGAAGACGGGGGCCACGGAGAGCTGCTTGATCTTGGTGCCGGCGTAGTCCTCGGGCAGGGGGATGGTGTCCAGCAGCACGAGCTCTTGGATCACGCTGTCCTCAATGCGCTTCCAGGCATTGTTGGACAGAACGCCGTGGGTGGCTCCGGCGTAGACAGCCTTGGCGCCGCCCACCTCGATCAGCGCCTTGGCAGCGTTGCAGAGGGAACCGGCAGTGTCCACGATGTCATCCAGCATGATGCAGGTCTTGCCCTCCACGTCGCCGATCACGTTCATGACCTCGGAGACGTTGGCCTTGGGGCGGCGCTTGTCCACAATGGCAAGGTCCATGTGGACCCGCTGGGCGAAGTTCCGCGTCCGTCCGACGGAGCCCACATCGGGAGAAACGGCCACGAAATCATCACGATTGTACTTCTCAGTGGGGAACTTGTTCAAATAATAATCCACAAACAGAGGCGCACCGGAGAGATGGTCCAGGGGGATGTCGAAGAAGCCCTGGATCTGGGCGGCGTGCAGGTCCATGGTCAGGACCCGGTCCGCGCCTGCGGCGGTGAGCATGTTGGCAACCAGCTTGGAGGTGATGGGGTCCCGGCCTCTGGCCTTGCGGTCCTGCCGGGCGTAGCCGTAATAGGGGATCACGGCGGTGATACGGCCCGCAGAGGCCCGGCGCAGAGCGTCGATGTTGATTAGCATTGCCATCAGGTTGTCGTTGACGGGTTTGCAGGTGGACTGGACCACAAAGCAGTCCCGGCCCCGGACGGTCTCTTCCATCCAGACACAGATCTCGCCGTCAGCAAAGGTGCTGAGGGAGTTGTTGCTCAGCTCGATGCCGAGCTCCCGGCAGATGCCCTCCGCAAGAGGACGGCTGGTTTTTCCGCTGAAAACTTTGATAGGTCTTCCGTTTACGATCATGTTTTGTCTCCTCTACGTCGTGTTCTCGTGGTTGGTGAATCTTCTATCTATGAATCAGCCCGCTTGTTTTTGAGGGCCCATTCCTTCTTGATCTGCTCCCGGGCGCGGCTGATGGCCAGGGCCTGGGGCGGCACGTCCTCGGTGACGACGGAGCCGGCGGCCACATAGGCCCCCCTGCCCACGTTCACCGGGGCGACGAGGGTGGAG
This sequence comes from Oscillospiraceae bacterium, assembly GCA_017429325.1. GTDB lineage: Bacteria > Bacillota > Clostridia > Oscillospirales > Oscillospiraceae > JAFRPC01. Next base: position 12,501 of record JAFRPC010000046.1, read on the forward strand.
TTGCATCCCAAAAAGGCGTTCTCCTCCACCACGGTGAAGTGCTTTTCCACACGGTCAAAGTTGGCGGTCACGGTGCCGCAGCCCACGTTGGCGCCCGCGCCGATGGCGGCGTCCCCGAGATAGCTCAGATGGGGGACCTTGGCCTCCTGACCGAGGTTCGTGTTCTTCAGCTCCACAAAGGCGCCGGCCTTGGAGCCGGTCTCCATGACGGTGCCGGGCCGGAGGTTGGCGAAGGGACCCACCTGCAAATCACTGCCCAGCTTTGCGCCCTCCACCCGGGACTGCTCCACTACGCAGCGGTCTCCCAGCTGGGAGTCCAGGATGCGGGTGTTGGGGCCGAGGGTGCAGTCCTCGCCCACAGCCGTCCGGCCCTGGAGCACGGTGCCGGGCAGGAGCACGGTGCCCGCGCCGACTGTCACGCCGGGGGTCACATAGGTGCTGTCCGCATCCCAGATCTCCACGCCGCCGCGCATCAGCGCCAGCAGCAGGTCCCGGCGCAGCAGCCCGCTGAGCTGGGGCAGGTCTTCCGGGGCGGAAACAGAGAAGAAGCCGTCCTCTCCGCGCATGGGCTCGCCCGCCCGCCGCAGGAAGTGGCCGATGGGCGCAGTCTCGTCCAGGGCCTCCATCAGGGCGCGGCGGTCCACCATACAGGCGTTGGCGGGCTGTGCGCCGCCCCGACTGCCCAGGGGCAGATAGAGCAGCGGACCGGTGACGACCAGAATGTCCCGCTCGTCCTCCTCCGCCGTGGACAGGAAGACGTGGAGCTGGTCCGCCGGGTTCTCATCGGAGGCCGCGGTCAGCACGGCATCCCCGGAGAAGCAGCCTTTCGCGGCAGTCTGTAGCGCCGGTGCGCAGGCCAGAAAGAAGCGGCGCACTCCCGCCCGTTCCAGGGCGCAGGTCAGCCACCGAAGCAGGGGGACTCCTAAGACCCGATGCAGCATCAGGGGCGTTTCGCTCCCGGTGCGGCAGGTATCGTCCAGCAGAAAAATGACCGCGGAGCGATTTGTCATTGCCGCCACATCCTTTCCGGTATCATTGCGGCATAGATTATAGCAGATTCTGTCTCATTTGTACACAAGTTTCAGAAAAATATATGGGAAGCTTTAGAAAAATTAATGATTTCTATGGGCGTTCCGTATCAGGGCTCGGCGGGCTTGAAGCCCTTGCCGTAGGCCGCGTCGATGGAGCTGACCATGACGAAGCTCGTCGCGTCCATCTCATGGACGATGCGCTTGATTTTGAAGACCTCCGTCTTGGAGCAGGCGCAGATCAAAAGGTCCTTCTCCGCACCGGTAAAGCCGCCCTTGCCCTTGAGGAGGGTGACGCCCCGCTCGATCTCGTGGGTGATGCGTCCCGAGACCCCCACGCCGTCGGAGGTAATGATGGTCATCATCTTTCTCGAATCGTTGCCCATCATGATCTTGTCGATGACGATGCTGTAGGTGATGGTCATGATAAGGCCGTAGAGCGCCGCGTCCACGGTGCCGTAGACGATGCCGCCCAGCAGGATGACCACGCCGTCCACCGCCAGGGAGACCACGCCCAGGGAGAGCTGGGGCCGCTTCTTCTGGATGGCCAGGATGACGAAGTCGGAGCCGCCGGTGGAGGAGTCCCGCAGATAGATGCAGGTCAGGCCCGCACCGGCCAGAATGCCGCCGAAGATGGCCGCCAGCATGGGATCGCCCTGATAGATCCACAGATGGGGCATCAGATAGTCCACGATCAGGGAGGAAAAGAGCATAGTCTTGACGGAGCGGGCGAAATAGGCCGGGCCCAGGGCTTTGAAGCAGAGAATGATGACGGGAATGTTGATGAGCAGCATCGCCGTACCGATGGGGATGCCGTTGGGGGCGAAGGGCAGGCCCTTTGTCAGGGTGTTGATCAGGATCGCCAGGCCGGAGACCCCGCCGGGGGCAAAGTTGGCGGCATAGGCGAAGTTGAAAATGCCTGCGCCGTAAAGCGTACAGCCGATGATGTCGAACAGGATGTCGATGGCCAGGGTCCTGGGGTTGATTTTGATGGATTTGAGTTTGCTGCGCATAGCGCACCTCCAGGCTTTTTCTCAGATTTTTCCGGGCCGGAGCCTTCCGCCGCCGGACCCGTATTCTGAGCGCATCGTATCACATCCCGACGATTTTTGCAAGCAAAATATGCAGAAAATCAACAAAAAATATTCATACAAAGGGTGGTCGGCAAAAGACTGTAAAAAAGCGAAAGAAACGGTTGACAATAGTATATATTCTGGTATATACTATAGGCAAGGAGGTGTTTGCTCATGGAAACAGCAAAGATTTTTGAAAACGGCAAGAGCCAGGCGGTGCGGCTGCCGAAAAAGTTCCGCTTTGTCGGCGACGAGGTTTATGTGCAAAAGGTGGGTCAGGCTGTAGTTCTGATGCCAAAGGAGTCCGCGTGGGAGATCTTCATGGACGGCGTCAGCAGCTTCACGGAGGACTTCTTTGCGGACGGGCGAGACGGTGGCGTGAACACTGCGAGGGAAGCGCTATGACCTATATGCTCGACACGAATATTTGCATCTACGCCATCAAGAACCGACCGAAGCAGGTGTTTGCAAAGATCAAGGAAAACCTGTTCCGCGGCCTTTGTATTTCGGCAATTACGCTTGCCGAGTTGGAGCATGGTGTGGAGAAGAGCCAATTCCCGGACCGCAACCGCACCGCGCTTCTGCAGTTCCTGTCCATCCTGGACGTACTGCCCTTTGACGATGACGCCGCTGTGGAATATGGCAAAATCTGCGCCGACCTGCAGCGCAAGGGTACGCCCCTCGGGACGATGGATATGCTGATTGCCGGACATGCAAAAGCAGAAACTGTTACCCTGGTCACAAATAACACGCGGGAATTCGAGCGAGTCGAAAATCTGCGTCTGGAGAATTGGGCAGAAGACAACAATTGATACAATCTGCACAAAATTCTATTGCAATTGCCGCGTATTTGATTTATAATGTATACGGTGCAAGCGTGGGCATCCAGTCTTCCCAGACAGACCCGAACCGGCGTTCCGCGAGGCAAACTGCTTCGGGCGCTTCGGGAAGTGAAGGCCCGCCGCTGCGCGCGGGCTCCCCCCAGGCCGTCCGGATGCGGCACGAGCCCCGGGGAGACCGCAGAGAAGCTGACGAAAGGTGTAAGGCGGAAGAATTATGAACTCAAAGACAATGTTTTACATTCTGAAGCGGATAGGCCTGGCGCTGCTGACCATCTGGGTCGTGATCACTGTGACCTTCTTTGTCATGCACGCAGTCCCGGGCGGCCCCTTCATGAGCGAAAAGGCCGTCAGCCCCACGGCGCAGGCCGCGCTGGAGGCCAAGTATGGTCTGGACAAGCCGCTGCTGGAACAGTACGGGACCTATCTCAAGGACATCGTGACCAAGTTTGACTTTGGCCCCTCGGTGAAGCAGCGGGGACGAATGGTTATCGACGTCATTGCCGACGGCATGAAGACCTCCGCCAAGCTGGGCGTCATCGCCGCAGCCGTTGCGGGCGTTGTCGGCATCGTCTTAGGGGCCTGGGCCGCGCTGCGGCGCAACAAGCTCATCGACAAGACCATCATGGTCATCACCACGGCCTTTGTCTCCATGCCCTCCTTTATCATGGGCTCGCTGCTGCTGGTCCTGTTTGCCATCACCTGGATGGTCCTGCCGGCCAACGGCGCCGCCAAGGGCGGCCTGGTCCTGCCGATCATCACCCTGTCCCTCTACCCAATGGCCTACATCACCCGACTGACCCGCTCCTCCATGCTGGACGTTCTGGGGCAGGACTACATTCGGACCGCCAAGGCCAAGGGCGTGTCCAGAGCGAAGATCATCTTCGGACACGCGCTGAAGAACTCCCTGATCCCGGTCATCACCTACTTCGGCCCCATGCTGGCCTACATCGTCACGGGCTCCCTGGTGGTAGAGAAGATCTTCGCCGTGCCGGGCATCGGGCGGGCCTTCGTCACCAGCATTACCAGCCGGGACTATCCCATGGTCATGGGCACCACCATTGTCCTGGCGGTGCTGATCGTGGTGATGAACCTGGTCAGCGACATCCTCTACAAGGTCGTTGACCCTCGGATCAACTTTGATTAAGGGAGGATGTACACAATGAATAAAAGATTTACCATGCACATAGACGTGGACGCCTTCCTGCCCGCCACCGACGAAGAAAAGGCCTACATGGTCCAAATGCGTCCCTCCTCCACCTTCTTCCGGGACGGCGTCAAGCGCCTGCTCAAGAACAAGGTCGCCACGGTCAGCCTCATCATCATCCTGATCATCACCCTCTCGTCTCTGATTATTCCGGCCTTTTGGCCCTATTCCTACGAGAGTATGCTGGGCGTCCGGCCCGGCAAGTCCGTGGACGCCAGCTTCAACAACCTCAGTCCCTTTGAATACGGCGAGACGGAGCAGGCCCGGATCGCGGCGGGCGAAACGGTCTTCCCCCACATTTTCGGCACCGACTCCTCGGGCCGCGACTACTTCATCCGCGTGATCTACGGCACCCGCATCTCCCTGGCCGTCGGCTTCTTTGCCAGCCTCATCGTGCTGATCATCGGCATGACCATCGGCTCCATTGCCGGTTACTGCGGCGGCAAGGTGGACCTCATCATCATGCGCTTTGTGGATATGATCTACTCCCTGCCGGATATGCTAATGGTCATCCTGCTGGCTACCGTGCTGAAGCAGACCCTCGCGCCGGTGCTGGAGGGTACCTCCCTGGCGCGCATCGGCGTCAACATCATCAGCCTTTTCGTCGTATTCGGCGTGCTGTACTGGGTCAGCATGTCCCGCCTGATCCGCGGGCAGATCCTCTCCCTGCGGGAGCAGGAATACGTGCTGGCTGCCAAGGCCGCGGGCGCCAAGGGCGGCTGGATCATCCGCAAGCACCTGCTGCCCAACTGCATCAGCGTGGTCGTCATCTCCACGGCCCTGCAGATCCCCAGCGCCATCTTCACCGAGAGCTTCCTGTCCTTCGTGGGGCTGGGCGTCAACGCGCCGATGCCGTCTCTGGGCTCTCTGGCCTCGGACGCCCTCAACGGCCTGTCCTCCTATCCCTACCGCATGGTCATTCCGGCTGTGGTCATCTCCCTGATCGTCCTGTCGCTGAACCTCTTCGGCGACGGCCTCCGGGACGCCTTTGACCCCAAGCTGAGAACCTGAGAAAGGAGTACAGAACATGTCGAATGAACTGCTGCTGAAGGTCCGGGACCTTCACACTTCCTTCTTTACTCCCGCGGGCGAGGTCAAAGCCGTCAACGGCGTCTCCTTCAACCTGGACCGCGGCAAGGTCCTGGGCATCGTGGGCGAATCCGGCTCCGGCAAATCCGTCACCGCCTACTCCATCATGCAGATCCTGGCGCCTACGGGCAAGATCGTCTCCGGCTCCATCCAACTGGACGGGCAGGAGCTGGTGGGCGCCGACGAGGCTGTGATGCGAACAGTGCGGGGCAATAAGATCTCCATCATCTTCCAGGACCCCATGACCTCCCTGAATCCCACCTACACCATCGGCCATCAGCTCATGGAGGCCATCCTGCTCCACACGGACCGCAACAAGAAGCAGGCCTGGGACCGGGCCGTGGAGATGCTGAAGCTGGTCAACGTCAACGAGCCCGAGAAGCGCATGAAGCAGTACCCCTTCGAGTTCTCCGGCGGTATGCGGCAGCGCGTCATGATCGCGATGGCCCTGGCCTGCGAGCCGGACATCCTGATCGCCGACGAGCCCACCACCGCCTTGGACGTGACCATCCAGGCCCAGATCCTGGAGCTGATGAAGTCCCTCCAGGAGGAGCTGGGCATGGCCATCATCATGATCACCCACGACTTAGGCGTGGTGGCCCAGATGTGCGACGAGGTCATCGTCATGTACGCCGGTTCCATCTGCGAGCAGGGCACCGCCGACGAGATCTTCTACAATCCCAAGCATGAGTACACCAAGGGACTGATGCGCTCCATCCCCACGGCGGACACCGCCGGGAGCAAGCTGCATCCCATTACCGGTACGCCCATCGACCTGCTGAACATGCCGGAGGGCTGCCCCTTCGCCCCGCGCTGCGACAACGCGATGAAGGTCTGCATCAAGCAGCGCTGCGAGCGGATGCGCCTGAACGAGGAGCACTTCGCCGCCTGCTGGATGAACGTCAAGGAAGGCATCGAGAACGGCACCCTTGTGCCGGAGGAGGAGAAAGGCGGTGAGGCGGAATGAGCAGCTTTGACAGAAACGACCGGCCTCTGGTGGACGTGCGCCACCTCAAGCAGTACTTCAACATCACCGTCGGCCCCCTGCGCACCAAGGCGCTGAAGGCGGTGGACGACGTCTCCTTCTCCATCCGGAGCGGCGAGACCCTTGGCCTGGTGGGCGAGTCCGGCTGCGGCAAGACCACCGTTGGCCGCTCCATCCTGCACCTCTACCAGCCCACGGGCGGCGAGGTGGAGTTCGAGGGTCGGCTCATCAAAACCAAGAGCGACATCAACGAGCTGCGCAAGAAGGCCACCATGGTCTTCCAGGACCCCTACTCCTCCCTGAACCCCCGCATGACGGTCTCCGACATCATCGGCGAGCCCCTGGACATCCACAAGATGTACGCGAACAAGGCGGAGCGTATGGAGCGCATCTTAGAGCTGATGGACCGGGTGGGCCTCAACAGTGAGCACGCCTCCCGCTATGCCCACGAGTTCTCCGGCGGCCAGCGGCAGCGCATCGGCATCGCCAGAGCCCTGGCCCTGCGGCCCGAGTTCATCGTCTGCGACGAACCCGTTTCCGCCCTGGACGTATCCATCCAGGCTCAGGTCATCAATATGTTTGTGGAGCTTCAGGAGCAGATGGGCCTGACCTATCTCTTCATTGCCCACGACATTTTGGTGGTCCGGCACATCAGCGACCGCATCGCCGTCATGTACTTAGGCAAGATGGTGGAGCTGGCCGACGCATCGGTGATCTACGACCAACCGCTGCACCCCTATACCCGCTCCCTCATGTCCGCTGTGCCCCAGCCCGACCCCAAGGTCGCCAGAGCCAACAAGCGCATCGTGCTCTCCGGCGACATCCCCAGCCCGCTGAACGCCCCCTCCGGCTGCCCCTTCCGCACCCGCTGTCCTCACGCGGCCCCCTGCTGCGCCGAGGCCATGCCGGAGTTCAAGGAGGTCGAAAGCGGCCACTTCGTCGCCTGCCATCGGGTGAACGAATTATAACCGGATCAAATTATGCGGAAACACCGCGTATTTTGAAAAAATGAAAAAGGAAGGAAAATCATGAAAAAGATCTTAGCACTCCTGCTGGTGCTCGCCATGATGCTGGCCCTCGCGGCCTGCTCCGAGTCCACCAATCCCACCAACGGCGGAACAGACACGCCCGCGAAGGCCTCCAGCATCGCGGTCTGCCTCGCCTCCGAGCCCGACACGCTGGACCCCGCTCTGAACTCTGCCGTGGACGGCGCAACCATGATCGCCCATCTGTTCTCCGGCCTGGCCAAGTGGGCCCAGGATGACAAGGGCAACCTGGTCATCGTCGCCGACACCGCCAAGGAGCTGGTGGAGGGCGTTGTCAATCCCGACGGCACCGTGACCTACACCTACACCATCCGCGACGGCGCCAAGTGGTCCGACGGCAAGGACGTTACCGCCAAGGACTTCGAGTTCGCCTGGCAGCGCGCCGCCTCTGAGGCTCTGGGCGCCGACTACGGCTACATGTTCGAGGTCGTGGACGGCTACGGTACCGACTCTCTGAACGTCAAGGCTGTGGACGACAAGACCCTGGAAGTCACCCTCGCCAACGCTGTTGCCTACTGGAACGAGCTGCTGGCCTTCCCCGTCTACTTCCCCGTCCGTGAGGATGTCGTCTCCGACGAGAGCTGGGCCACCAAGCCCGAGACCTACGTCTGCAACGGCGCCTACACCATCACCGGCTGGGAGCACAACAGCGTCATCACCATGGAGAAGAACGCCAACTACGTGGACGCCGACAAGATCACCATGGACAAGATCGAGTTCTATCTGTCCGACGACGCCAACAACATGGTCGCCAACTTCAAGAACGGCACCTGGCAGCTCATCGACGACGTTCCCACCAATGAGATGGAGACCCTGAAGAAGGAATACCCCGAGGAATACGTGGTCGCCGGTCAGATCGGCACCTACTACGTCTGCTGGAACATCGGCGAGGACATCCTGCCCGAGGGCAGCGGCCTGACCGGCAACGAGGCCGAGCTGGCCCGTGCCGAGATCCGCAGCGCCATCAGCCTGCTCTTCGACCGCAACTACATCGTGGAAGAGATCGGCCAGGGCGGCCAGGTCCCCGCTTCCTCCTTCGTCGCCATGGGCATGACCAACCCCGACGGCACCCAGTTCTACAAGACCGCCGGCCACAACGACTTCGAGGGCTACATCAACGTGTCCAAGGACGCCGTGGAGAGCAACTTCAACCAGGCCATCGAGACCCTGAAGAAGTACTATGACTACGATGGCGCCAAGTTCACCAACTTCCCCACCATGAACTACCTGTACAACACCTCCGAGGCCCACAAGGCCATCGGCGAGTACCTCCAGGCGCAGCTTGCCAGCATCGGCATCACCATGAACATGGAGAACCAGGAGTGGGCCACCTTCCTGCAGACCCGTAAGAACGGCGATTACAGCATCGCCCGGAACGGCTGGGTCGCCGACTACAACGACCCCATCTGCTTCCTGGATATGTGGATCACCGCCTCCGGCAACAACGACGTGCAGTTCGGCAAGGGCGAGCACGCCAACGTCTCCATCTACAGCCTGGACCTGACCGACCTGGGCTACGACGTGAAGGTGGAGAACGGCACCTGGGCCGAGACCTACGACGTGCTCATCAAGACCATCAAGGGCTGCACCGACAACAACGTCCGCTATGAGCTGATGCACCGCGCCGAGGACCTGCTGATGTCCACCGGCTGCATCTGCCCCATCTACTACTACACCGACACCTACATGATCAGCAAGAACGTGAAGGGCTTCTTCTCCAACCCCCTGGGCTACAAGTACTTCATGTACTGCACCATCGACGGCTAAATCGAAGCATTTCAACAACCCCAAAGGCCGGAGCCGCACCCGCGGCTCCGGCCTGATTTTTATCTGAAGTTTCAGCAAATCTGCTTACAGCAGCGCTTCCAGCCGTCCGGCGGCCTCGGCGGTATCCTCCGCCCTGCCGAAGCAGGAGAAGCGGAACCAGCCCTCCCCACAGGCGCCGAAGCCGACCCCTGGCGTGCCGACGATCCCCGCCCGCTCCATCAGCCAGTCGAAGAAGCTCCAGCTGTCCATCCCGCCGGGGCAGCGGAACCAAATATAAGGCGCATTCTGCCCGCCGAAATAGCGGACGCTCCGGCGGTCCAGCACCGCGGTCAGGGTCTTTGCATTCTGCCGATAGATAGCCAGGTTCTCCCGGCTCTGGCGCAGGCCCTCTTCGGTCAGCGCCGCCTCTCCGGCCCGCTGGAGGAGGTAAGAGACGCCGTTGGTGCAGGTGCTCCGGTTGCGGACCCACATAGCCTGGAGGGAGCGGCCCTCCCGGACCAGTGCCTTGGGGACCACCGTGTAGCCCAGACGGGTCCCGGTGAAGCCCGCCCCTTTGGACAGGGAGAAGAGCTCGATGGCGCAGGTCTTGGCTCCGGGCAGCTCGTAGATGCTGTGGGGCACCTCCGGCTCGGTGATAAAGGCCTCATAGGCCGCGTCGAAGAGGATGACCGCGCCCCGGGCGTTGGCCCAGTCCACCCACTGCTGGAGCTGCGTCCGGGAGTAGGCTGCGCCGGTGGGATTGTTTGGAGAGCAGAGGTAGACCAGCTCCGCGTCCAGCTCCGGGCCGGGGAGGGGCAGGAAGCCGTTCTCCTCGTTGCCGGGCACCGGAAGGATCTCCCGGCCGGCCATGACGTTGGTGTCCACGTAGGCGGGATAGGCGGGCTCCACCACAGCTACCCGGTTCTCCTGGGCGAAGAGGCTGCCCACGGAGCCCAGGTCGTCCCCGATGCCGTAGCAGATGAAGATCTCCTCGGGCTCCAGCTCCACGCCCCGGCGGGCGTAGTTGGCCGCGGCGGCCCGCTTCATGAAGTCCATGCCCAGCTCCGGCATGTAGCCGTGGAAGCTCTCCCGGTGGGCCTGCTCCTCCACGGCCCGGTGCAGGGCCTCGATGACCACGGGGGCCAGGGGCAGGGTCACATCGCCGATGCCCAGCCGCAGCAGCCGCATCTCGGGGTGGGCCGCCTCAAAGGCCGCCGCCCGGTTCTTGGTCTCATAGAAGAGAAAGCTGTCCTTCAGATTTGCATAATAGGGATTGATATGGATCATCCTTCGACCTCTCCTTCATATACCGTCTCAGCGGGGCCCTCCATCTCCACCTGCCCCTCCGCGGACACCGTGACCCGGAGGACGCCGCCGTCCAGTCGGAGCTCGATGGGCTGCTCCGGCGGGCAGAGCCCCCGGCGCACCGCGGCGGCTGCCGCGGCGCAGGCGCCGGTGCCGCAGGCCAGGGTGACGCCGCTGCCCCGCTCCCAGACCCGCATCCGCAGGCAGGCGGGGCCGAGCTGGCTCACAAATTCCACGTTGACGCCGTCCGGCACGGAGCCGGACAGGCGGGGCCCCTCTGTCAGCAGGGGCGCGGCCTCCGCGTCGGGAACGAAGTGGACCAGATGGGGGTTCCCCATGTCCACAAAGTCCCCGTCCGTCCCGGACCGGACCAGGGCGCGGCCCATATCCACCGCGACGGAGACGACCTTCCCGCCCTCGCAGGCGAGCCGCAGCCGCCGCGGCCCCGCGCCGGTGGCGATGACCAGCTCCCGCTTGTGGGTGTGTCCTTTGTCGTAGACGTATTTCCCCACACAGCGGATGCCGTTGCCGCACATGCGGGCCTCGCTGCCGTCGGCGTTGAAGATCCGCATGGAGAAGTCCGCGTCCTGGGCGGGAGCGATGAAGATCAGCCCGTCAGCCCCGGGACCGAAGTGCCGGTCCGAGAGCCGACGGCTCAGCCCCGCCGCGTCGCCAGGCGCCTCCCCGTAAAAATACAAATAATCATTGCCAAGTCCCTGCATTTTTGTAAAGTGCATTTCAGACCTCCGAAAAACGGTTCCCGCACCGCTGTCCTCAAAAAGAAAACGGCAATGGGGCAATGAGACCGCAGCCTCAAAGACGCCATTGCCTTTCCTGTATTATACGGGACGCAGGGAAAAAAGTCAATCAAAAAGTAGGGGGCGTCAGTGTGCCCTCAGGGGCAGTTGTCGGTATTTACCGACAAGTCAAAAGAAATTTTCTGAAAAAGCCGATTATTTACACTTATCGCCTTGAAAAATCGTGTATCATTTGATATAATCAGTCTTGTAATCAATGATATATTCGAGGTGCTGTTATGCAGGCATTGATAAAACAGATCAGGACATATTTGAATATGAGCCAAGACGAGTTCGCAAGGCATTTGAACGTTCGATATCTTACCGTCAACCGTTGGGAAAACGGACATTCGCTCCCGAATAAGCTGGCGCAGTCGAAGATCTACGAAATCTGCAAAGCAAATAAAGTACCGGTGTATGATATGACGCTCGAAAGAATCCGCAGTATCGCAGACGCTACGGTTATGCCCTACGGTCGTGTCCTTCTGTATCACGGCTCTAAATCAGGCATCGTAGGAAATATCGAGCCGAAGAGCCGTCCGCAATGCGATTTCGGCAAGGGCTTTTATATGGGGACAGAAGTGAGCCAAGCGCTCACATTGATATGCGATTATGAAAAGTCCAAATTGTATTTGACGTCAGTCGATCTGTCCGATCTTCAGGTGGTCGAGGTTTCTGCGGATATTGATTGGGCTATGCTCGTCGCGTACCATCGCGGAAAAATGGAGAAAATTGCCGGTACACCCTTTTACGAAAAATACCGCAATATCACGCTGAACAAGGATCTTGTCATCGGCAGCATCGCCAACGACAGAATGTTCTATGTGATTGACAATTTCTTTATCGGGAATATCACCGATTCCGCGCTCGTGAACAGTCTTGCCGCCCTTCAGCTCGGTAAACAATATGTCGCTATTTCCGAGAAGGGTTGTAATGCGGTCAAAAATGAGAAAGAAATTGAGATTTCGTGGCTTGAGCGGTTGTTTATCAAAGACGTCGCCGAAGAAAACCGTGCGAAAGGCGTTTCTATGGCAAATGACATTTGCAAGAATTATCGCCGCGAGGGTTTATTCTTTGACGAGCTGCTCGACCAGGCAAGGAACGGAGGAACGTAATGGACGAGCTGAATCTGAAATTATGCGATATACAGGGACGGTTATTCGAGCTTTCCGGTGAGAAATCGATCCCGAGCGCCGCGTTTATACGCGCTTTTATGACTTCCGAGATCGCAAAGGAACTGGATTCCACCTACAACCGCGCGCAGTGGATGGGCGAGGAATACTTGCTCGAAGAGGTTAAAGCCGTCGCCGGTGACGCGCTTTCCGGTAACGGGGACGTCTTTGCAAAGGATATCCTTTATTGGATCGGATATGTCTATCGTTATTGGCATTTCTACACGGGCGAGGACAGCACGAAAATCATCCGTCAGGCTCCGGTCGATACGATGCGTCGCAATTATATGATATTCCATACGATGGACCCGTCGCTCGCAATTGAGGATCTGAAAGAGATCAACGGGCAGAACTGAGAAGAACATACCGATTCTTGTAGAGGAGAAAAAGTATGATTAAAACCGTTTCACAGTCCACGATAGCAGATATTTTGTATCTATTCAGTAGCAAAGCGGAAGGCGCAAAGATTTCCACATGGCAAAATGACGAAAAGCAAACAAGCCAATAAGATAAGGTCTTTCCAACAGCACCGACGATTCAATCGGGGGACGGTTCTCTGATTGACAACAACGACGGTAGTGCTATTATTTAACAGTCAATCAGAGAACCGTCCCAATGTCATTAAGCCAGGAATGAACCCCCAAAAAAAGGTTGAAATAATGCAAAAAAGCACTTGACAAATGCATAAAAATGTGCGGCCGCGCTGGCTCTTTATTGAATGATACAGCGGAGCCAGCGCGGCCCTTAAGGTGAGGCGAACGCCCACTTTAAGGAGGAACACATTTTGATTGCAATCACACCAAAACGAATCCGCAAGGCTTTCTACACCACGCTTCAGCAAATGGAAGCAGATCGCTCTTTATACGTCAAGGACCCGCTGAGAGATTTTACCCGAGAAGGCACGTTTTCATTTCGACGAACCATGCTGTTCATGACGCAGATGGAATCGCACTCCACGAACAGAGAAATCAACGATTTCTTTCTTTCGCTGGGAAGACCAGTCACGCAATCCGCTTTTGTTCAGGCGCGGGATAAGTTCAATGACAAAGCGTTTCCGGCGCTGCTGCAGCGGTTTAACGACAAATATCCGTTTCGCAAGACAAAAAACGGCCTGCACATCTTTGCAATCGACGGATCAGACCTGAACGTCCCCGCAGATAAAACAGACTGTTCGACGTTCATATCCTACAATTCCAACCAGGGAGGCTACCATCAGCTTCACGTCAACCTGATGTATGATCTGTTGGAGAAACGGTATTCCGACGTTGTGATCCAACCGCGTGCCGAAATACGGGAAACGGCGGCAGCATGTGATATGGTTGCGCGAAGCCCCTTGGATCGGAATTGCCTGTACATCTTTGACCGCGGATATATAAGTCTGAATCTGATGGCGCATATTGTTGACCGCAACAGCTTCTTTTTGATTCGGGCGAAAGAAATCAACTCTGCAAAATCGCTTTTCTCCCGCTTGCGGCTCCCGGACGCTGAGGAATTTGATGTTCCTGTCAGATTTGTTGTCACCCGAAATCCAAAGCTGTGGCGCAAGGACCCTTGCCTGTACAAGCTGATCCATAACGATAGAGCGTTCGATTTCATTGACGCAGAAGACAAAGAAAGCATCTTCGACCTTCGTTTCAGGCTTGTCTGCGTAAAGCTGGATTCCGGAACGTTCGAATATTTGATTACCAATCTGCCGAGCAAAAATTACCCGTCAGAAGCACTGAAAGAGCTGTATCATCTGCGCTGGGATATTGAAAAGGCTTTCCTGTTTCTGAAATACGGCATTGCCTTGAATTACTTTCATAGCGTGAAACGTGATTTCTTAATTCAGGAAATCTATTGCAGGCTGATCCTTTCCAACTTTATTTCTCTGGTCGTTTCGTGCGCAGAGCCTTCCTGCGCAGGCAAGAAATACCGTTATAAGGTTTCTGTCTCCGACGCCATCTATAAATGCCGCGATTATCTTTCCACCAATCCGGCCTATGAAGATATTCTGTCATTGCTGCTGCGGGACAAGGTCCCGATTCGTCCGGGCAGATGCTATCCGCGCAACATGAGGTCTCAACGACTGAAAACCCTCCAGCACAGAACCTGATCTGCCGAAACCACAATATTGCCCGGAAGCAGAGTATTCATATCTGCTTGTTTGCTGTACCCTTTTGACTGTTCCTGCGATTCTTGCGGTCCTTTGCTCTCGGTCCACTCTTTTATTTGATTTTTATTCATCCGCTTTCCGCTCTTTCGGAGGCTGGCTTAATGACATTGGAACCGTCCCCTGATTGTGACCAGAGAACCGTCCCCTGATTGTGAGGAACCACCCCGAGCGCATCAAACGGCCTTCCTACCTCCTGCGGGAAGATGTTATCAAGCTGGACAGATACATCGCAAAAGCGAAGCTTTTGACTCACAACAAGATTGAAGCAGTCGAAGATTTGCAGACTTACCGTAAGGCCTTACAGGAATTCATCGCCCACCTGACTGCCGAGCGGAGTAGTCTTCGAAAAGCACTGAAACGAACTGAATACGATGGAGAAGAACCCGCAAAGCTGGATTTCGAAGCGCAAATCAAAAAGGTTTCCGCTTCAATCCAAAGAGCGAAAAAAGAAGTTAAGCTGTGCACCGAGATTGAACTCGATTCTACTCGTATCACAGAGAAGCTACGGCAAATCAGGGAAGATTCCAGTGTGGGGACAGTTTACTCCAGAGTCAATCTGTCAAATCATAGCTACATTGGTTTGTAGCCGGAGTTCTTCCGCCTTTTCTTTGGCGAACCTCGCAAGATCTAGCTTTCCCCACGATGAAAAGAGAATACTTAGGCTATCATAATTTCTTGGTTCATCTGGCTCTAAGGATATAGCTCTCTCGGTCTCAATGAGAGATTCATCAAAGCGGTTAATCTTACGTAGTGTAACGCCCAAACTGCGATGGTATTCTGCGTTATTCGGTTCAAGTTCCACTGCACGTTGTTTTTCTATTAACGCTTCTTCATAGCGCTTTAATGCATGAAATACTACTCCCAGCCCACTATGATAAAGTGCATTTTCTGGCTCTAAATTTACCGCTTTCTGCATTTTTGTGAGAGCTTCATCATGCCTTGCTAGTTCAAAGAGCGTGATTCCGAGACCGTTGGAATAGTTTGCGTTACCTGGGGCAAGCTCACATGCGCGTTTTTTTAGTTTTTCTGCTTCAGGATAGAGTTTCATTGCGTGCATAGTAACACCAAGTTGGTATAAAAAGCTTGCATTATCTGGCTCTATTTCAACTGCAAGCTGTCCTTCAATTTGGGCTTCTTCGTAACGCTTCATTTCATAAAGGATTGCGCCAAGATCACAATGATATTTAGCAATCGCCGGCTCTAATTCCACTGCACGTTGGGCTTCTATCAGAGCTTCGTTGTGTTTTTTTAATTTATAAAGCGTCACAGCAAGTTGATTGTGGAAAAAAGAATCTTCCGGTTTTATCTCCACTGCTCTATTAGCTTCTACTAGAGCCTCCTTGTACCGTCCCTCCTTGTGAAGTGCTTCACTGAGCCTGTTGTGGTAATTTGCATTATTGGGTTCTTCAGTGACCAACTGCCGTAATACTAGTTCTGCTTCAATGTATTGCCGATGGTTTATTAGAAGTACTGATTTTCTGTATCTGGCGCTTTGACTGTTCTGATTATTGTCACCTGTAAACCGTGTTACTGCTTGGCTTAATTCCTCTGATTGCTTACACAGGCTGATTTCTTCCTGATAAGTTTCAATATTTGATTTTTTTACAATTCTATCGGTTTCAAATGATTTCGTTTCTCCATTTACCGACTTTTCTTCAGTGGGGAGAGTTTCATTCATTTTGTATTCTATTCGCCTGTAATCATTTTTTATAACTTCCACTTGTTGTTCTAGCGTTGGCCAAGGTGGAACTTGAAGGGCATCCCCAAGCAGAATAATGAATCGGTCAAAGTCGCAATCCTGCACAACCCACCCACCAGCAGAACTCATAAATCTCATAGCTGCATCGCTCAATACAGTCTTGCCGTAGAGTGTCCAATAGGGGCTCCGCCATGTTCCTTTTCTAAAGTTCGCTGCGTTCTGGATAAGGAAATCCATCAAACTTCTGTCATTCCCCGCATAGCCGAGAAAAATTGGATGGTATGTCTGGAAGATTTGACCCAGACAGTTCTGCCATTCTATTGGCAGCGATTCAGTTTCTTCATCAGAATTTTTAGGGTCAAGCAACAGATCGCGATGAATTTTCAGAATATAGGGTCGCTGTAGTTGTTGACGGAAGTACGGAAGTAGATACTCGTGTCCAATAACCATCGGAAACTGTTTCTGATATCGGCTTATCGCATCCTCTGTCATACGATCAAAATTGGTGGTAATAACGATATTATGACTTGTATGGCACAATATTGAGGACAGCATTGCGTATCCTGCACCTGGATGTTTATTGCACATCATTGACTCGAGGAATTCATGCCCATCCCACGGGTCCGGAAAGCGCCGTGCGAAATAGGCTCCATAATAGTTTCCCCTATTATTCCGGGTGATACCTAGGCTTTCTTTCCAGCGGCGATGCTCTGTTTCATCTTCCTCACATAGGTCTGTATCCCACATACAAACCAATTCTTCACCTGTCCGAATACCTGAGGATTTTGAGGCACCAGCTCCGAGAACAAAGCAATATCTCTTTGGATGGACAGCCTTTTGAGAATCTGCTTCTGCGGCAAGCTTTTGAGGAAAATCCAGAAAGCGGAGTTTCCTATACTGGCTAAAAGCCCCCGTGGTTGTACTTTCCATTGTATGTTCCATAAATAAATCTCCGTAGTTTTGCTGTATTAAGAAACGGTTCGCATAAAAAGAGAGCCTATCCAAAGATGAACAAGCGTTTTTCGACAACTCAACACTTTTTTATCTAACCACAAATGTTCCGTGTTTTGTCCAACCATGTATAAAAGTCGAAAACGATAACATCTAGTAAGTGATTGGCTCTTTTTTCTTCCTGTTCACTATTATCACTTTGTTTTACCCACTAACGCTTTCATTTTTAATTTATAAAAACACTATACAACACTTTTACCACTATTTCAAGGATGATTTGTCCACAGTAGGATTTGTCGCATTATGAAAACTTCGACAAAACCTTTAACAGCTTTTCAAAAGAGGAGATGATGCCTATGAGGGGAATTACAAGATAATCGATAATTCGGGCTTACTGAAAAACAACATCCAGCCCCCAAAAGTTGAAAAAGCGCAAAAGCCATCGCCGCAGCCGGTGGGCTGCGTTCATGGCTAATATGACGAGGGCGGCTTCGGTCTTGGCGGTTTCATCGAGCTTCGACATGATCA
>JAFRPC010000047.1 GCA_017429325.1 Oscillospiraceae bacterium
GCACTTTTGTGATCCACGTGAATAGTCAGTAGCGCTGGCGGAGGACCATTGACCTGAGGTGCCCAATCCTCGTATAACAGAGTTGGCCAATGCCGCGATTCTGTAATTGCTTTGACTCTTTCCATATGCCCTTGGGCATTGTGCATAATTGTGACAGGTTGTCCTTGGCAGTTTTCATGTCTTGACAAACGTCACTTCATAACAGATACGTTCACATAAATATTTTGACCTTACAGCAAACCGCAGATCAGCTCGGTGTAGGCCTGGGGGTCCTCGATGGGGAGGTCCGCCAGGATCAGGCCCTGGACGTAGAGCACCTGGGCGTACTGCTTTGCCTTTTCGGGGTCGGAGGGGATCAGAGCCTTGAGCTTCTGGATTGCCGGATGGTCCGGATTGAGGCGCAGGATCTTTTGCAGGCGACCGGACATCTCGGGGTCCATGCGCTTGAAGTACTTCTCCATCTCAAAGCTCATGCCGCCCTCCGGCACCAGGCAGACGGGGTGGCTGCCCAGGTCGGCGGAGACCTCCGCCTTGGAGATCTTGCCCTCCAGGGCGGTCTTAATGAAGTCCAGGTCTTCCTTCCAGTCCTCGGCCACGGCCTCGGCGGCCTTCTTCTCCTCCTCGGTGCTGAGGTCCAGGTCGTCGGTGGCGAGGTTACGGAAGTCCTTTTCCATGTAGTTCATCAGGGTCCGGGGGACAAATTCGTCCACGTCCTCGGTCATGAAGAGCACGTCGAAGCCCTTCTCCTGGAGTCGCTGGTACTGGGGGAGCTGGGCCAGTCTGGCGTTGCTCTCGCCCGCGGCGAAATAGATGTGCTTCTGCTCCTCGGGCATGGCCTCCACATATTCCTTCAGGGTGACAAGCTTCTGCTCCTTGGCAGACCAGAAGAGCAGCAGATCTTGCAGGGCGTCCTTGTGCATCCCATAGTCGGAGACGACACCGTATTTGAGCTGACGGCCAAAGGCGGCGAAGAACTTCTCATAGTCCTCCCGGCGGTCCTTCTGCATGTTCAGCAGCTCCTGCTTGATCTTCTTCTCTAAGTTCGTGGAGATGATGGAGAGCTGGCGGTTGTGCTGGAGCATCTCACGGCTGATGTTGAGGCTCAGGTCGGCGGTGTCCACCACGCCCCGGACGAAGCGGAAGTGGTCGGGCACCAGGTCCTCGCAGTGCTCCATGATCATGACGCCGGAGGAGTAGAGCTGCAGGCCCTTCTTGTAGTCCTTGGTGTAGAAGTCATAGGGGGCCTTGGCGGGGATGTAGAGCAGGGCCTTGTAGGTGACGGCGCCCTCGACGCTGACAGGGATGTGGGCCAGGGGCTTTTCAAAGTCATAGAACTTGTCCTTGTAGAAGCCGTCGTACTCCTCGTCGGTCACGTCCTTCTTGGACTTCTGCCACACGGGGATCATGGAGTTCAGGGTGGAGAGCTCGGTGTAGGTCTCCCACTCGGGGGCCTTCTCCTCGCCGTCCTCGTCCTTTTCGTCCTTCTCATCCTCGGGGAGTTCCTTGCGGCGGTGCTTCTCCATCTCCATGCGGATGGGGTAGCGGATGTAGTCGGAGTATTTCTTGACCAGGTTCTGAAGCTCATACTGCTCTAAGAAGCGGGAATATTTCTCGTCCTCGGTGTCGGCCTTCAGCTTCAGAATGACCTCGGTGCCCACGGTGGTCTTCTCACAGGGGCTTATGGTGTAGCCGTCCGCGCCGGAGGACTGCCACATCCAGGCCTCCTCCTCGCCGTACTTCTTGGAGAGGACCGTCACGGTGTCCGCCACCATGAAGGCGGAGTAAAAGCCCACGCCGAACTGGCCGATGATGTCCACGTCGGCGTTCTCCTTGTCGAGGGCCTGCTTGAACTGGAGGGAGCCGCTGCGGGCGATGGTGCCCAGATTCTGCTCCATTTCCTCCTTGCTCATGCCGATGCCGTTGTCGGAGACGGTCAGCAGGCCTAGCTTCTTGTCGGCCCGGAGGTCGATGAAGAAGTCCTCCCGGCTCATGCCCACATTCTGGTCCGTCAGGGCCAGATAGGCCAGCTTGTCGATGGCGTCGCTGGCATTGGAGATCAGCTCGCGCAGGAAGATCTCCTGGTGGGTGTAGATGGAGTTAATCATCAGGTCCAGCAGCCGCTTGGATTCCGCCTTAAATTGCTTTTTCGCCATAGTTATCACTCTTTTTCAAAAAAATTTTTATTTTATCAAGCATAGGGTTAGCACTCTGAACTCCTGAGTGCTAACCCTATTATAGCAAGCTTTTTCAAAAATGCAAGCCCTGTTTTGATTTTTTACAAACTGTTCATGAGATTGTCTTCGCGCTCCGCCGCCATTTCTGTTATAGATTGCTTCTGGAATACCTGACAGTGATGATTACGACCTGCTTCTTCTCTTCATCGACCCGGTAGATCGCGGTGTAATTTTTGATCAACAACTGTCTGTAAGCTCTGTTTGCGTAGGCCCTGATCCGCCGCATCGGGCAGCGGTAGGGCATCTGTTCCAAAGAAAGGATCCTGCTTTCCAGCTCGTTCAGGAGGGAATCGGCTATCGTCGGCTCCAGAAGGACATCTGCAATATAGGCGTATATGGCATCCAGATCCCGCAGAGCTCTTGGGCTGAGGAGTACTTCATAGTTATCCAAAGTGCTTCCTCCGTAAACCGGCAAGGGCGGAGCGGGCATTTTCCAGCCTACCTCCCAGTGCCAGCTCCTGCTCCGCTTCCAGGATCGCGGTGTCGGTTTCGACAATGGAAAGCAGCTCGTCATAAGCTTCCATGCTCATGACCACCATATCCCCGTAGCCGTTTTTTGTGATAAAGATCGGTTCCTTCTCAGCGTGGCAGAGATTGGAAATCTCCGTGGTATTTCTTAAATCTGTGATTGGACGAATCTGTGGCATACTTGCACCCCCTCATGTACAATATTATAGCAGAATAATATACAAAATGCAAGAGGATATCACAAAATCGATTTCAACTTCTCGTTCAGCTTCGCGTATACGATCTCCATGACTGCCTCATCGCAGACGGTCAGGACCTGGTCGATGGGGACCCATTGGACCCCGGTGTTCTCTCCGTCCTTCGCCCGCAGGGGAGCGTCCTCGTCGGCCTCCCAGAGGAAGCAGCAGTCCAGATGCAGGTGGGAGGCTACGTACTGCCCGCGCTTGCTGTGGTGGTCCACGTCCAGGACCTGGATGGAGAAGACCCCGTCGTACAGGGGCCGCAGCGCCTGCAGCCCGGTCTCCTCCCGCGCCTCCCGCAGGGCCACGGCCCGGAGCTCGGCCTCTCCGTCGGCGTGGCCGCCGGTCCAGGTCCAGTGGCGGTAGACGTTGTGGTGGACCAGCAGGATCTTGTCCCGCATTGGGTTCGTGATCCAGTTGGAGGCCGTGAAATGGCAGACGGGGTTCTCCCGGGTCAGCACGTCGGGGAAGTGCGCGAGCGCGTACAGCATAAGCTCCCGATCCCGGGCCTCGGCTTCGTTGTAAGGTTCATATTCAGAGATGAGTTGAAGCAGGTCCATCTATGACCTCCTTATCGAAAGTGCAGAGTGAAGAATGCAAAGTGAAAAGTTTCGGTATTTTTCAAATCTCTGATTTGAAAAATGAGATTCGATTCGTCGCGGAGCGACACCTCAACTCTTCGCTCTTCATTCTGAATTCTTCACTTAATTTCCGCGCAGCTGAATGATCTGATCTCTTAAAACTGCTGCGAACTCGAATTCCATCATCTGGGCGGCCTTGCGCATCTGCTTTTCGAGACGGGCGATCTCCCGCTCGCGCTCCTCCTTGGTCAGCTTCACGCCGCCCTTGCCCAGGACCTCGGCGTCCTGCTTCGTGATCTCAATGAGCTCCCGCACGTCCTTGCGGATGGTCTTGGGGACGATGCCGTGGGCTTCGTTGTAGGCCTGCTGGAGGCCGCGGCGGCGGTCCGTCTCCCGGATGGCGTAGTCCATCGCGGAGGTGACGGAATCCGCGTACATGATGACCCGGCCCTCGGCGTTCCGGGCGGCCCGACCGATGGTCTGGATCAGGGAGGTGGGGGAGCGGAGGAAGCCCTCCTTGTCCGCATCGAGGATCGCTACCAACGAGACCTCCGGCAGGTCCAGGCCCTCCCGCAGGAGGTTGATGCCCACCAGCACGTCGAATTTCGCCATACGCAGGTCCCGGATGATCTCCATCCGCTCCAGAGCCCCGATGTCCGAGTGCATATAGCGGACCCGGACCCCGTTCTTCTGGAGGAAGGCGGTCAGGTCCTCGGCCATCCGCTTGGTCAGGGTGGTGACGAGCACCCGCTCCTGCCGGGCCGTGACCCTGGCAATCTCCTCCATCAGGTCGTCCACCTGGCCCTCGATGGGTCGGACCTCCACGGCGGGGTCCAGCAGGCCAGTGGGCCGGATGAGCTGCTCCACGATCTGCCCGGCCCGCTCGGTCTCGAAGGGGGCCGGGGTGGCGGAGACGTAGACCACCTGGTTGAGCTTGCTCTGGAACTCTGGGAAGGTCAGGGGCCGGTTGTCGAAGGCCGAGGGCAGGCGGAAGCCGTAATCCACCAGGCTGGTCTTCCGGGAACGGTCCCCGTTGTACATGGCCCGGACCTGGGGCAGGGTCACGTGGCTCTCGTCCACGAAGAGCAGGAAGTCCTCGGGGAAATAGTCCAGCAGCGTCATGGGGGGCGTCCCCGGAGCCCGGCCCGAAATGATGCGGGAGTAGTTCTCAATGCCGGTGCAGAAGCCGATCTCCTGCATCATCTCCATGTCGTACTCGGTGCGCTGCCGGATGCGCTGGGCCTCCAGCAGTTTGTCCTGGGCCTTGAACCAGGCCTCCCGTGTCTCCATCTCCTCCCGGATCTCCGTGAGGGCCCGCTGCATCTTCTCAGGCGTGGTGACGTAGTGGGAGGCGGGGTAGATGGCCACGTGGGAGACGAAGCGCTCCGGGATGCCAGTGACGGCGTTGATCTCCGAGATGCGGTCCACCTCGTCCCCGAAGAACTCCACCCGGATGGCCCGGCCCGCCCAGTAGGCGGGATAGATCTCCACCGTGTCCCCCCGGACCCGGAAGTGGTTCCGGGAGAAGTCCAGGTCGTTGCGTTCGTAGCGGATGGAGATGAGCTTCTTCATCAGCTCCTCCTGGGGATAGCTGGCCCCGGTCCGCAGGGAGATCACCATGTTCTTGTAGTCGATGGGGTCGCCCAGACCGTAGATGCAGGAGACGGAGGCCACCACGATCACGTCCCGCCGCTCAAAGAGGGAGGAGGTGGCGCTGTGCCGCAGCCGCTCGATCTCCTCGTTGATGGAGGAGTCCTTCTCGATGTAGGTGTCTGTGTGGGCGATATAGGCCTCGGGCTGGTAGTAGTCGTAGTAGGAGATGAAGTACTCCACTGCGTTCTCGGGAAAGAACTCCCGGAACTCCGAGCAGAGCTGGGCTGCCAGGGTCTTGTTGTGGGCCAGCACCAGGGTGGGACGGTTGAGCCTGGCGATGACGTTTGCCATGGTGAAGGTCTTGCCGGAGCCCGTAACGCCTAAGAGCACCTGCTCGTCCAGGCCCATCTCCAGCCCTGCGGTCAGGGCGGCAATGGCCTCCGGCTGGTCTCCCGTGGGCTGGAACGGCGCGTGAAGCTTGAAGTCCATAGGGGCCTCCTTGCGGAATGTTTTTCTCATTATACTCCATTCCGGCAGGCGGCGCAACAATTATTTTCCCCGCCGGGTTCCGACAACATTTTTCCCGCGGTCTTGTTAGTATAAATACAAATGATGCACGGAGATGACACGAATGAACGGGACCCAACTCAAAGAAAAAACAGCCCTTCGGCGGGCTGTCGAGGCGCTGCGGCGGGCCGCCGTCTCCCGCCCGGGCCGGGCAGTCCTGGCCCTGAGCGCCTACGGAGCGGCGGGCTTTCTGCTGGCGGCCCTGCCTCTGTTCGGAAAGCCCCTGCCCCTGGCGGCCTGCCTGGCCCTATGCACCGGGGTCTGGCCGGGATTTGGCGCGGCCCTGGGGGCCTGCGGCGGCTACATCCTGCTCTGGGGCTGGGAGCTCGCTATGGAGCCTCTGGCCCTCTGCCTCAGCGCTCTGGCCGGAACGGCTCTCTTCCGCCGGACCCCCGTCTCCCGCCCACTTCTGGCGGCAGGGCTGAGCTTAGCCGTGGGGGGCCTCTTTCTGCTGGACACGGGGCTCAGCTTAGGCGGCCTGCTGCGCCTGTCCCTGGGGGCGGGGATGGCGGCCCTGCTGCCCCGGCTCCACCGGCGGGCGGTGGAGCGCGGGGAACCCGGCGCTTCCCTGGGCGCGGGGGCGCTGCTCCTGCTGTCGGGAGCCTCCCTGGGCGGCCCCGTGGGGCCTGCCCTGGCCCTGGGAGCGGCCCTCGCGCTGTCGGAGCTCCGGGCCCTGCCCTTGCCCGCCGATGCTGTTCCTGCAATGGGGGAACTCCGGGCCTTCCCGGCCCAGCGGGGAGTGGAGAAGGCTTTGCTGACCATGCACGGGGTCCTGGCCCGGGAGGAGCCGCTGCTCCAGCCCCTCCAGCTGGCGGAGGTCTACGATTTCGCCGCGGAGCAGGTCTGCCGCTGCTGCGTGGGCTTTTCCCGCTGCTGGGAGCAGAACGCCGAGGAGACCTACCGGGACCTCTGCGCTGCCGGAGACGCCATCCTCCAGCGGGGCGCGGCCCTGCGGGAGGACCTTCCGGAGCGGTTCACAGCGCGCTGCCATCATACGGCGGGCTTTGTGACGGCGGTGAATCAGGCCATGGACGCCCAGCTCTCCCGCCGCCGGGAGGAGCGGCGGCGCAGCGAGGGCCGCCGGGTGGCGGCGGGACAATACCTGGCCTTAGAGCGGCTGCTGACGGCCTTGAGCCGCCCCCAGCCCAGGGAGGCCCTGCGCTACGCGCCGGAGCTGGCGGTGGGGAGCGCCTGCAAGCCGGGCGGCGAGGTCTCCGGGGACCGGGGCGCCACCTGCAAGGACCGCTTCGGGGCCTTTTACGTCCTGCTCTGCGACGGCATGGGGACCGGGGCCCTCGCCCGGCGGGAGAGCGACCGGGCGGCCCGGCTGCTGACGGCTTTTCTGGAGGCGGGGATGGAGGCGGACGCGGCCCTGGAGCTGGTGAACGGCTTCTTCGTCCTGCGCCGGGAGACGGCCTTCGCCACCCTGGACCTGCTGAAGCTGGACCTGCGGACCGGCAGCGGCGTCCTTTATAAATGGGGCGCCCCGCCGTCCTATCTCCGGCGAGGCGCTGAGGTGGAAACCATCGGGACAGCTACGGCGCCGCCGGGCCTGGACGCGGAGCGCCGGGTGCCCGGACAGTATGCGCTGTCTCTGACAGAGGGGGAGACGCTGGTCATGGTGAGCGACGGGGCCTTCGGCGAGGAGACGGCCCAGCGGCTCCGCATCTTTGCCCAGGGCAGCGTCCGGGACCTGGCCTCCTGCCTGATCACCTTGGGCGAAGCCGACGCCGCCGACGACCGGACCGTGGTCGCCGTGCGCTTGCGGCCTTTGGAGTCTGCGTCATAGGGGCAGCCAGACCTCTTCCTTCTTCCTTTTCCGACTCAAACAGTCTCTCCCACCAGGGATTTCGTGGCGTAGGCGTTCAGCGTCATATCCGCCGTCCGGCCCGCCAGGTACTCGTAATAGCCCTGGGCGCCGATCATGGCGGCGTTGTCTCCGCAGAAACGCAGCTCCGGCAGGCAGAGGCGGACGCCCAGACGCTCCGCCAGGGCCGTAACGTCGGCCCGAATGCGGGAGTTGGCCGCCACGCCCCCGGCCACGGCCAGGGTCCCGCGGCCCGTCTGCTCCAGAGCCAGCTCAGTCCGGCTCACCAGAGCATTGCTCACCGCTCCGGCCACCGCCGCGCACAGCGCCGGCACGTCGATCTCTTCCTGCTTTTGCTGTGCGTTATGGATCAGATTGATGGCGGCAGTCTTCAGACCCGAGAAGCTCAGGTCCAGGGGATTGCCGTCCACCTTTGCCCGGGGCAGGGGGTACTTCGTCCCGTCGGCCCCCTGGCTCATGCGGTCCAGGGCCGCGCCGCCGGGGTAGGGCATCCCCAGGACCCGGGCGATCTTGTCAAAGCATTCCCCCGCCGCGTCGTCCCGGGTGCCGCCGAGAATCTGTATATCCGTATAGTCCCGCACGTCTACCAGCATGGTGTGGCCCCCGGAGACCACGAGACAGAGGAAGGGGGGCTCCAGCTCCGGATGGCTCAGATAGTTGGCGGCGATGTGGCCCCGGATGTGGTGCACCGGGACCAGCGGCTTTCCCAGGGCGAAGGCCGCGGCCTTGGCGAAGTTGACCCCCACCAGCACCGCCCCGATCAGCCCCGGCGCGTAGGTGACGGCCACGGCGTCGATGTCCGCCCGGGTGATACCGGCCTCGGTCAGGGCCTGCTCCGCCAGGGGATAAATGGTTTCAATGTGCTTCCGGGAGGCAATCTCCGGCACCACGCCGCCGTAGAGCTTGTGGATGTCTACTTGGGAGGAGATGCAGTCGGCCAGCAGGCTCCGCCCGTCCCGCACGACCGCCACAGCGGTCTCGTCGCAGGAGGATTCGATTGCAAGGATGTTCATGGTATCACCATCGTTTCTGTAGCGGCGCACATTGTGCGCCACGGAGGATTCGCTTCAAAATAGAATGTAGGGACAAGCATTGCTTGTCCGCCCGTCAAGGAGAAACAATCCGTTTCTGTAAAATCAGCGCGTCCTCCCGGGGCTTCTCGTAATAGCCCTTCCGCAGTCCCACCTGCGTATAACCCAGGCCCTCGTACAGCGCAATGGCCGCATCGTTGGACGCCCGGACCTCCAAGGTGATGCGCTCGACGCCCTTTGGGGCCAGCTGCGCCTCCAATTCCAGCATCAGCGCCCGGGCGAGCCCCCGCCGCCGAGCGGCAGGAGCCGTGCAGACGTTCAGAATGTCCGCCTCTTCAAAGCAGGTCTGGGAGCCAACGTAGCCCAGCACGGTCCCCGTTTCTCCTTCGCCGGTTTTGGTTTGCGCTGCCGCGTTCCCTTCGTCCTCAGCGACCAGCCACAGGGCCAGGGGGTTTTCCAACTCCCCCCCCAGAGCCGCCTCGTCCCAGGGCGCAGAAAACGCAGCGGCCTCCAGCGCGGCAATTTCGGGAATGTGATGGTGTTTCAAAGGAGTGATTTTGTACATGGTGTCTTTACTTCAAATATATAATTCCTCCCGCTCCGCTTTTTCTGCCTGCTCCGGCAGAAAGCGGATCGGTTTTTTGGCGAAGCGCAGGCCCAGAGACGAGGCCTGCTTTTCCGGATAGACGGAGTAGTAGCCGATGTGCCGGGTCTGGCGGCGGCGCTGGAGGGCGGGGCTCCCGGCCCAGATGATGGAGGGGACGCCCACCGTCAGCAGATAGAGCGGGCCGAAGAACAGGGACTGGATGGTGTGGCCGTACTCGTGGGCCAGCAGCTCCCGGTTCTCGGGAGTCCAGCCGGGGTACATAAAGAGGAAGCTGCCCATGGACATGGAGCCGGTCTTCTTGGGCCAGACCACCACCTTCGCCCCCTGATAGCGGAAGTGGCGGCAGCCTTTGGCCCGATACCAGAGATAGAAGGCCGCGCCTACAAGATTCTGGGGCAGGCCCCAGGTCCACTGGCAGAGCAGATAGAGAAATTCCTTCATATCACAGGAAATGGGCCCGCAGCTCCTCGCCGGTGCAGGGGCTGAGCCAGGCGGGGGCCACGTCCAGCATGGTCTTGCAGCCGCTCATGCCGGCCTCGGCCATCCGGTGCACGGCCCGGGCGCAGGCCGCCAGCACGGAGCCGGTGAACTCGGGGTTGGAGTCCAGCTTCAGGGTGAATTCCACGGTCTGCCGGTGCTCCCCGTCCCAGCCCGTGACGCCGCCCCGGAGGACAGAGCCCCCGTGGGGCAGTCCGGCGTGGTCCCGGGCCAGCTCCTCGGCGCTGATGAAATGCACCGTGGTGTCGTACTGGTCGAAGTAGTAGGGCATGGTCTTGATCTCCCGCTCAATGCGCTCCAGGTCGGCGCCCTCGGCGGCGACCACCCAGCACTCCCGGAGGTGCTTGTCCCTGGGGGTCAGGGCAGGCTGCTCGCCCCGGCGGACCGCCTCGACGG
This sequence comes from Oscillospiraceae bacterium, assembly GCA_017429325.1. Taxonomy (GTDB): domain Bacteria; phylum Bacillota; class Clostridia; order Oscillospirales; family Oscillospiraceae; genus JAFRPC01. Next base: position 10,043 of record JAFRPC010000047.1, read on the forward strand.
CGGCGGGGATGGGGACCGTGTACTGCCGGGCGTCGAGCACGCCCTCGATGCGGCGGATGGCGTCGGAGTGGCCCTGGCTGACGCCACGGCCCCAGAAGGTCTCATCCTTCCCCTGGGGCAGGATGGCGTTGGCGTAGACCCGGGCCAGGGAGAACAGGCCGGGGTCCCAGCCGCAGGAGATCAGGCAGAGCTTCCCGGCAGCCCGGGCCGCCGCGTCCGCCGCGGCGAAGTGCTCCGGGATCTTGGCGTGGGTGTCGAAGCTGTCCACCACGTGGAAGAGGGAAGCGTATTGGGGCGTCTGCACGGGCAGGTCTGTGGCGCTGCCGCCGCAGAGGATCAGAACGTCGATTTGATCCGCCCAGGCGGGGGCCTCCTCCGCGGCCAGCACCGGCACGCCGGGGGTCCGGAGGCTCAGCGCGGCGGGGTCCCGCCGGGTAAAGACGGCGGCCAGCTCCAGGTCGGGGTTCTGGGCAACGGCGGCCTCCACCCCCCTGCCTAAGTTGCCGTAGCCGAGGATCGCAATGCGGGTCTTCATAGGTTTTCCTCCTGTTATTCAAGCGTAGGGCGGCCTGACCATAGGCCGCCGCTGGTATGAAAATGCGTCGTAGGTATGAAAAGCGCCTTGGGTATGAAACGCGTCGTAGGTATGAAACGCGCCGTAGGGGTCGCTCTTATCCGCCGTGAGGCGGATGAGCGACCCGGCATTCGGAACGAATGCATTTGCCGCAGGCAAATTCGTTTGCGTGTTGCTTAGATGATCCCAAAGAGCACAAGCAATAAACTTGCGATTCCGGCAAGAAAGAACAAGCCCTGTAATACAATGATCCATTTTGTGTATGTCAGCTTCGCTTTCCGACAGGAATTGACGCTTGTAATGGGATTGATTGCTGCGTCGCTGGAATCGCTTTCCTCAATTTTACACATGGCTTTTTCGCATTCATGGAGCATTGTTTTTGTCCTGTGATCCAGCCCACGAAAAATAACGGCCATCAAAGTGATTAACGAGGAAGCAGTGATTTCAGCCCAAAGCAGCCGTGTATCCAGAGAAACTAATGTAATAAAGGAACCGCAGAGAAAAACCTCTAAAGAAATGAAATACTGGAGCATCTGCATTCTTTGTCCCGATAAAAGAGAGAAATAATTCCAGGACCCGGAATACCATTGCGCCTCGGTCATCAATGCTCGTTTTTCATTATCATTTGTATTATTCATAAACAATCACCCTCTGCATATGTCGGTTTTCTTAGATTAATGGACGAGAAACAGAGAAAACATGAGACTAAATGATACGATCATAATCTAACAATTGTTGTTCCGAAATCAAATTCGCTTTCCAAGAGATTCCAGATGCGTTTTTTCTATCAATAGAAATATAAAACATATCATTGTCATCTTTGGGCATAAACCCCTTGGTTTCAGCTATTAGATAATAAAGATACTTCAAATCCAGGTAAACATTATTACGAGAACCGATCGTTCCAGCCAAAAGATCATAGTATTTACTTTTATACAACTGTAGATAGATACCGATTCTGCTGACTAAGCATCGGTTTAATTGTTTCAAATTTGGATGATTAATGCATATTAGATAATCTCTATAATCATTTAAGGCATAAATGTGATCAAAAATTGTTCTGACCATATGCAGTTGCGGTTTATTATTTTCATCCTTTGCGTGAATTAAGGTGTGCATATACCTATTGATGAGTTCTCGTTTTTTATCTTGCTCAAGTTTCGCTAGAGCTTCAATTTCCATATTCAAGTTATGTGACATTGCTAATAAATGATCATCTACAGTATTTTTTACAAACTGATAGACGTTTTTAGTTATTTCTTGCAATGACGAAACTTCAGTAATAGAACATAATGGATCAGCCGAATGACCGTTGACTCTAACAGAAAAAAACTCAAAACTTGTAACGATTGTCTCTATAAACGTATTACCCTCATCTGTAATACAGAAAGATGTGAATATGGCATTCGGATTAGTCTTTGGATTCAGCTGATTATCTAACTCAGTTACGATGCGACTTTTCTTTTCGTTATCGACAAGTGGAAATGTATGCTGCGTATAATAAATCGGCCTTCTCCAGAGCTCTTCTTCAAAACTTGGATTCATTATGCTAGTTGGTTTATTTCGCCCCAGCATATTCGCAATAGCTGCGATAATCTCTTCTCTCGCGGCTTTTTTGTTGAAGCCTTGGATTGTATTTTCTTTCCATATGTTAATGTTATTTTTATATTTTTCACATTTTGTGATGAGATGTTTCTCAAGCGACTCAACTATCTCTAACAAGCTTGCTTCACTATCTGCTGCTCGCTTGTGAACGAAATCTTTACGCTTGTTATATAGATATGTCAGTATTAACCTGGAGGGAGAGACGAGATTATGATCTGTTTCCTCGTCATTATATGTGTCAAAACCAAGGCTTTTCCAAACCGCACTGGTTAGCAATTCTGCGCAGATATAATTCAACCATATCGTTGAATAGCATCGTAATATAGATGGATCGTCTGTTGGTGGAGTGGGAACTTGTATTTCTTTTGAGCGTTTATTTGCAGAGTCCAAGATATTTGCACATGCGCGGATATTGTGATTGAATAAATCTGGAAGTCCTATAGTATGGAATACCTCATCGGGAAGAGAGCTAATAGACTCTAAAAACAAAGGAATATCATTATTTGTAAGTTGTTTTGGGAAAAACTCGTGAAAGCGCTTCAATAAAACCGTTGCTTTGTGCTTTAGTATTGTTGTAGCTGAGTAAAGGTTGGAAATGTCAAGAAATTTAACAGGAAAACGTCTTTCTTTTGCACTCGGTTCAACCTCATCTGTTGCTTCATCCGCAATTCTATTTAGTGTTATTTTTCGAACTGCAAGGATAACCTTGAATATGGGGTGCTCCAAAATTTGATCTTTTTCAATAAAAATATATAGTATTTCTTGAATCTTCCGAATCAGGGAAGCAATATGCGTAGGATTATCAATAATATCTAAATTATCATATACGACAATGCTGTGGTTGCGATTTTCTACAAGATTTTTTGCATGAAGCAGCAGATAATGCATTACAAGATAATTTTCTAATAGCAGTTGCATCCATTTTGCATCTACATTCGCAAGCGAGTCAAGTTTGCCATCCGGCGGAATCAGTTCACTTTTTTCATTGGCGGCGATATACTTTGACTCGCAAAGAAACTGCATTTCAAAGGCATCTGTTTTTGAGGATGATTCTTTCTCGTTTCGATGGTTGTATATATCCGATAAGTATTCTGAAATAAGTCCATCAGGATAAAACAGCGGTATGAAGTCTGCTATTGAGGAAAAGAAATCTTTACTCTTTATAAGAAGGCTTTTGTATTTTGATAGTATCTTGTCTCCGTTATCAGTCTTCAAACAAGAAATCAACAAATTCGATAATTTGTTGCGAATCGAATTGACCAAATATCCTTCTTCGGATAAATCATTGTCATAATCAACATAAACATCAGTGATGCTATTATTTGAATTACTGAATAGAGGGGAACGCAATAAACTGTTTATAAAAATTGTCTTGCCACAGCCGGCATAGCCTTGAAAAATAGTTATAGATGGGGAATTTTTATTAAAAACATTACGGGCAAGCCATAACTTAGTCTGTTCCTGATTCATTGTATGAGCATCGCCATGTGGATAGTATCTCCATCCATCTGCTGCTACAGTGAAGCAATCGCTGTTTTTTTCATCCTCGTAAGGGAAATATAGACCGCTGCCTTTTTCATCGCCCCAAAACTGCCGTTCGGTTATTAATTCGCATCGTTCGTTGATTTGTTCATCCCGTGTAATCGTGATTTGCTGAGAGTTAACATCCGCTCGCAAAAGCTCAGCGCCTGTTATGCTGTCGTATTGTCTGATCATAAAAGAAACCCCTTTTTATACAATGATAATTGGAATTATGCCTTGTTTTCGCCCATAACAGAGGGAGATGTTATTAAGATTTGAACAATGTATTATTATTTTTGAATCGGATGTCGATATATCATGTTATTATTGTCTACATAAAACTCGTTGGTGTTCTCCAATACTAAGGAAGATAGCATCCTGATATAGTTGTTCAGCCTTTCCTGTGATAATCGGTTATATTTTTCAACGGGAAACCTCAAATCTGAAGCTTGATGATCCCCTTGCGAATTAGCCAGCCATTCAGAGATAAATTGATGGAATCTGTCAACAGACATGAAACCATTATTCCTCATAAACAGGTTATTTATGTATTTTGTAAAAGAAGAAAGAATATTGTTGTTATCAAACACTTTTTCCTCAAGTAAAGCTTCTAAAACTTTGTATGCGCAGTAGGCAGTATACGCTTGGATTTGATCCTTATAGGAAGCCTGGATTGTTAGCAGAGAACATAGAGTTGCCTTATCTATATAATCGTCAATATTTTTTACCGCACCCCAATCACAAATAGCTTTTAATATGACACAGGCTATTCGAGGCCTGTTTCTATCTTGTGGGCCATAAAACAAGGCTTCTTTTGCAAGACCGTACCCCTCCATCTCTCCGCCAATTATTTTCCATCCATGTGCTGCGATTTCTGCGCTTCGCTTAACTAGCTCGTTGCTTACAACAGCTTCAGATGTGATGATATTTCCAAGCAGGACTTGTTGATTTAGGCACAAGTTTGTTGTGCTGTTACAGGTTGTTTTGATCTTATCATAGATAAGTGGAGCAAATTCTGCTAAGTTTATTACGTAGTCGTCGCTTTTAATTTCCCATGTAGTGTTTCCCAGATTATCAAGAGATATTTTTACCCCGATAGACCATGGATAGATTTTCTCTGCAACAATCGTGTCCCCTAAGTTGAAACCATCCATTGTTTGGCCAAAACAAATACCAAAAGAGATAATACAGCTTGGATTTAGATATTCGCATTCGTTGATATATCTGGCCAAATCTGCTGACCCACAAGGTGTATTGGAGCCGGTATCCGGTGCATGAAGGTGTAGGATGGTATAGTCAGGCATCTCAAAAATATAGGCGTATGTTGGCTTCTTCCCCCTCAATAACAATAAGGAAGGGTTACGCTCTAAAACAGTACAGCCAAATCTATTAGATAGATTTAAGTTCAATATCTCAGACTCAAAAGCATTTGCAGTAAGAATGACAATAGAAACCTTTAACAGTTTTGAGAGATATTCATTTTCCGAAATCTTGGTGCAGGTATATTTTTTTTCGGATGGTTTATAATCGCTGCCAGTCTCAGTTTTCACACTTAAATAATGTAATGCAAGCTCTTCCGAATGTTCTTTTACATATTGTAGAATGTTTTCAACGGTCTTAGCCACTTCCTTTTTTGAGTTTACGTTGCTATCTATGGCTGGCACCGAGGTAAGATGCTCCTCAGCTTTTTGGCCTTGTCCATTGAGTTGATCTTGATTCTGCATTGCTATCCCTCTCTGTCTTTCATGGGTATGTTTTATTGGATGGATGATTGCTGGCTTGTTTCTGCCTCGTATCGCCTGCTATTTCTCTACGAATATATTAGGTGTATTATCCGCGCATGGCAGCGGGAACGGTTCTCATTGTTACGCGTCTGTGTCAACTTGTGCGTTGCAGAGAACTGTTCCCGTTGTTTTATACAATATTTCATCTGTTTTCGGAAGGACCCTTCCACCGCCCTTGAGGGCGGTCCCCTGCTGAAGGATGCCAGTTGCGCCAGCTTAGCTGCCGCAGCGGCAATGAATTCCACAACAGTCCCCCGGACTGTTGTGCCCCTGCGAGCAGGGGAGGTTTTGCGGGGGAGGGACGGTGGCCTGAGGTCAGACCGCCCTACGGGGCGTTACCGGGTCAGGTCCTCCAGGACCTGCTCCATATCGTACAGACCGGGGTCTTTTTTCAGGATCCACTGGGCGGCTGTCAAGGCGCCTTCGGCGAAGAGGGCGCGGTCGTGGGCCTCGTGGCGGAGGGTGAGGGTCTGGGTGTCGGTGCAGATGTGGATCTCATGGATGCCCACGACGTTGCCCATGCGCAGGGCGTGGACGCCGATGTCGCCGGGGTCCCGCTTCCCGTTTTCGTGGCGACCGATCACCAGGCGGCTGCCGGGCCGCACGGACTGGACGGCCTTCGCCAGGGTCAGGGCCGTGCCGCTGGGCACGTCCAACTTGCGGTTGTGGTGGATCTCGACGATCTCAATGTCTGCCTCGGGGAAGGCCTTGGCGGCCTGCTTTGCCAGAGCCGTCAGGACCACGATGCCCAGGGAGAAATTGCTGGCCAGCAGCACGGGGACTGTCTCTGCGGCCCCGCGGATGGCGGCCAGCTCCGCCTCGCTGTGGCCGGTGGTGGCGATGACCAGGGGGAGCAGCCGGGCCGCGGCGTAGGCCGTCAGGGCCGGGGCAGCGCTGTGGTGGGAGAAGTCCACGATGCAGTCGGCGGGGCCGTCATAATCCGCCAGGGCGCGGTAGACCTCGCCCTCCTCGCCCATGGCGTCCACGGGGATCAGGGTGTCGTCTGGCAGCTTCTCCCGGAAGACACGGCGGAACACCTTTCCCATGCGCCCATTGGCGCCGTTTAAGATTACTTTCATATCAGATTAACCCCAGTTCGGCCATTCTGTTGTAGAGTTTGCTGCGGAAGGGCTCCTCCATGGGGGTCAGGGGCAAGCGCAGCCGGTCCTCGATCAGGCCCATTCTTGCCAGGGCGGCCTTGGCGGGGATGGGGTTGGTCTGGCTGAACAGGGCCTGGATCAGGGGCAGCAGATCCAGCTGGAGCTTTTGTGCGCCCTTCAGGTCCCCGGCGAAGAACTTCTCACACAGGGCCACGGTCTGGACCGGGACCACGTTGGAAAGCACGGAGATGACGCCCTTGCCTCCCATTGCCAGGATGGGGAGGGTCTGGTCGTCGTTGCCGGAGTAGACGTCCAGCCGGTCGCCCACGATCCGGAAGGTCTCCATCATCTTGGGCAGGCGACTGTTGGCCTCCTTGATGGCCACGATGTTGGGGTGCTCCGCCAGCACACCGTAGGTCTCGGGCTCAATGTTGGTGCCCGTCCGGGAGGGGACGTTGTAGAGGATCACGGGCGCCGAGGCAGCGTCCGCGATGGCGGAATAGCTGGCGATCAGGCCGGACTGGGTGGGCCGGTTGTAATAGGGCGTCACGCAGAGCACCGCATCCGCGCCGATGGCGCAGGCGAACTGGGACATCATGATGGCGTGGCTGGTGTCGTTGGAGCCGGTGCCCGCGATGATGGGGATCTTGTGACCGGAGCGCCGGATGGCGAACTCCAGGACCTTGCAGTGCTCGTTGTCGGTGAGGGTCGGGGCCTCGCCCGTGGTGGCGCAGACCACCAGGGCCTTGACGCCGGAGGCGATCTGCCAGTCTATCAGCTTCCCCAGGGCCTCGTAATCCACGCCGCCCTCGTTCATGGGCGTCACCAGCGCGGTGGCCGTGCCGGTAAAAATATGTTTCTTTTCCATAACCGTTCTCCTTGTCAAGGTAACTTGTGATACTATCTCTAATTATAACATTATACCACACGGGAAGCAGATTCGCAAGTGTTTTCCGGCCCTTTTTGCCGTTTCGGCAGGGTGATGGTCAGCACGATGGCGTCCTCGCTCTCCTGCCGCCGCAGCTCGGCGGGGATGCCCGCCTGCTTCAAGGTCTCCAGGTGCCGGTCCACCGAGTTGAGAAAGAGCCGCACGTCCTTCAGCAGCAGCTTCCGTGTCCTCCGGCGGGGCGCGGCGGCGGGCTCCAGCAGGGAGTCCACATAGGCCTCCGTCTTCGCCACGGTGAGGTCCTGCCGGACGATGACCTCCAGGGCCGCCAGCCGCCGGGCGTCGTCGGGGAGCTTCAGCAGGGCCCGGGCGTGGCGCTCCGAAAGGCCGTGCTCCCGCAGGGCGGCCCGGACGGCGGGGGAGTGCTTCAGCAGCCGCAGCTTGTTCGCCACCGCGGAGGGGCTCTTGCCCAGGCGGCGGGCGGCCTCCTCCTGACTGAGGCCGCAGCGCTGCATCAGCCGGGCGATGCCCTCCGCCTCCTCCCAGCAGTCCAGGTCCTTTCGCTGCAGATTCTCCACCAGAGCCAGCAGGCCGCTCTGAGCTTCGTCCGCGGACAGCAGCAGGCAGGGGATCTCCGGCAGGCCTGCCAGCTTTGCTGCTCGAAGCCGACGTTCCCCGGCGATCAGCTCGTAGCCGCCGCCCTGCCTGCGCACGGCAATGGGCTGCAAAAGGCCGTGGCGCTGAATGGAATCGGCCAGCTCCTGAAGACTTTCCCGGTCGAAGCTGCGCCGCGGCTGGCCGGGATTGGGCCGGATCAGCTCCGGCGGCAGCAGCAGCACCTGCCCGGCGCCCTCCGCCGGAATTCGCCTTCGTTTTTGCATTCCGTTCCCCCCATGCCTCGAAAAGGATTCTACTGTCTATTCTATCCTGCCGTTCTGCCAGATTACCGCGAAGTTGCCGAATCGTTTGAATTTTTCATACAAAGAACATTGACATTTTCCGCAAACTGGAGTATGATAACCCTGTGAAAGCTGTTCCTGTTTCACAAATTCAAGATTGGAGGAAAGACTATGTTTTGTGAAAAGTGCGGCACCCGTGTAGACGACGGCCAGCCCTTCTGCCCCAACTGCGGCAACCGGCTTGCTGAGCCCGCTGCGTCCAACGCACCCGTGAATCCCGGCTTCAATCCCGCTCCCGCTGCTGCCCCCGGGAAGGCGGTTCCCAACATGGGTGGCTTGCTGGGGAAGCTCAACGCCATGCAGGGCCTGGAGAAGATATTCTATCCCATCGTACTTGGCCTGTGGCTCGTGTGCTTCATCCTGTCCATGCTGCATACTTCAAAGTGGGGAATCTCATACATTCAGTGGACTCCTTTCTTTGGCATGTTGACCGGTGTCCTGTTCACACTGGCAATCACCTTCATTGTCCTGGACTATTTCGACAAATTCACCTTCAAATGGATTTGGCTCTTTAATTTGATTGCGGCGGCCCTGATCCTGGTTATCTTTGTCATCACCTGGATCGACATGGAGGCGAAACTGACTGCCGGCGGCTGGATCTTCTTCTTCCTTCAGATCGGCCTGACCGCATGTTCCGTAATGCTGCTTCTGTCTAAGAAGAAGTAATCGTTTTCATTTCTGAAACTGTAAATGAAAAGCAGGGAGCGTCAGGCTTCCTGCTTTTCGCTGGTGTGCCGGGCATGGCACGATTCTCGCGGGTGAAAGTCCCGCCACGGGTATTTACCGCCAAGTGTAGCGAACCGCAAGCCGGAGTCAGCAATGGCGACGGGGGAGGAAGCGGTGTAGCAAAGCCGAGGAGCCTACGA
>JAFRPC010000048.1 GCA_017429325.1 Oscillospiraceae bacterium
GGTCAAGAACCATGAGACCGGCGAGGTCAAGGAAGTCCTGGAGACCACCCAGGTCGGCAGCGTCTACACGGCCAAGTTCTCCAACGTGGAACCCAACGAGATGCGCACGATGTTCGACTTCGTGGCCCTGGTGGACGGTGTCGAGACCGGCACCCCGCTGACCTGGTCCGTGGAGGGCTACATCCGCGCCGCCCGTCTGAGCTCCGACACCAGCGCCGAGGAGCTGGCTCTGCTCAACGCCCTGCTCATCTACGCGGACTCTGCCGCCGCCAGACAATAATCAAAAAGCATAATATCAAACAACTCGCAAAAGCGGGAAGTCTTCGGGCTTCCCGCTTTTCCAATGTTTTTCTGCCATTTTTGGATTCTTCCTTGCTTTTTTGCAGCAGCAGAACTATAATATAATTGGCACGGAATACACCGTGCTGAATGACGTAAACAGGAGGAGCATACCCATGAAAAAGACACTATCTCTGCTTCTGGCCCTCTGCATGGTTCTGGCCCTGCTGAGCGTCGGCGTCTTTGCCGCCGACCCCCAGAACGAGGAACCGACCCCAGAGAGCGCCCCGGAGACCGCAGAAACCAACACAGAGCCCCCAGAGACCGAGCCGGAAACCATGGAGAGCGCCCCGGAGACCATAGAAACCAACACAGAGCCCCCAGAGACCGAGCAGGAAACCATGGAGACCGACCCGGAGACCACAGAAACCAACACAGAGCCCCCAGAGACCGAGCCGGAAACCATAGAAACCAACACAGAGACCCCAGAGACCGCTCCGGAGACCATAGAAACCAACCCGGAGCCCCCAGAGACCAATGCTGCGGGCGAAGACGACGCTCCCCTTGAGAACCTTGGGCCGATTCCCGAGAGCTGGGGCACAAGGGACGAGAGCCTGATCTTTTATACCTCCCTCTCCGTGAGTGTGAATGTCAAGCTCAGCATCACCATCCGAGACTCCGTTGTGGCCAACGCTTCCTCCTGGTACCTGCATGTCATGGAATATTACGACATTGAGTTGGACGACGCGTCGGGTGTTTACGAGATGCGTTTCGGAGAAGGCCAGGCGGGCGCCGTCACCAACATCAACGGCGTTGCCTGGCGGGCGGTCTACACCGACCTCGAACCACAGGAAATAGGCAGGTGGTACCGTGTCTCTCTCCATGTTAATTACGCCGACGGCAGCTCTTCCTACAACATCAGCCCGTGGATGAACGTCAAAAACTACGTTGTGGGCGAACTGATGAATCCAGGAAACCCGGACGTCGTCCGTACCTACTGCGCCGACCTGCTGAACTACTGTTATGCGGGGGTATTGCTCCATTACCCAAACTCAAACTTCGGTCTGTCTGATGAGGAGGCAGCTGTGAAGGAAGCGTTTGAGACCAAGACTGGAGCACCTGTAAGCACAGAGAATATTACCGAAAGCCCAAACATTGGATACGGCTTTAGCTGGAAACGCAGCGTCGGTGTACATTTCTTATATTTCAGTACCATGAATATGCAGCTTGACGGTACCGTGCAGATTCAGTTGAAAGACCACGAGACCGGTGTTGTCAGACATGTCCTGAAGACAAGCTATGAAAGCACGGGCACGTACTTTGCCTTCTTCAACCAATTCGAGGCCGGAGACGTGCGCAGATGGTTTGATGTCGTGGTTTTAGTGGACGGCGTGGAGACCGGCACCCCCATGATTTGGTCCATGGAGCCCATGATCAGAGATATTCAAGAGGACATCAGCGATTTCTTTACTCCGCCGGAAGAGTTTGTAGCTATGTACAGAGCCATGCTCACCTTAGACGACTCCGTCGTCGCGGCCTTGCAGCCGTAGGGGACGGGTCCGCCGTCCCGCAAAACCTCCCCTGCTTGCAGGGGAGGGGGACCGCCGCCGTTAGGCGGTGGTGGAGGGGTCCCTTCCGACAACAGATACCTCCGCCCTGCAAAAACCTCCCCAGTATGCAGGGAAGCAAACTGTCTGCGTCTTTTTGAAAAAAATATAGGAAAGGAGATTGCCCCAAATGAAATTTGAAAAACCCATTGCCGAGATCCACAAGTTTGGCCTGAAGGACTTCATTTCCGCTTCCTCCGAATCTCCCGTCGTTGAAACCACGCAGGCCTTCTTTAAGCCAGGAACCAACTTCGATGTTGAGGTCTGTGAAGCTTACGGAAATGCTGACAACTACTATTTCGAAGACTGCGTGTAAAGCATTCAGCAAACAACAAAACCAAACTGTCTTTGTCTTTTTGCTGAAAAAATCTAAGAAAGGAGAACTTCCCAGATGAAATTTGAAAAACCCATTGCCGAGATCCACAAGTTTGGCCTGAAGGACTTCATTTCCGCTTCCTCCGAAGTTCCTGCCGTCGAAACCACAAAGGCGTATTATGATCCTGCCTTCATGCATCCTGATGATCATCCGACCTGTGGCTACAGCAAATTAGACAACTACAATTTTGATAACTGTTTGTAAGAATCAGCAGACGACCTGAAACGGCCCGTGGAGCCTCGCCTCCGTGGGCCGTTTTGACAATCACGCCAAATTTCCGCGGAACGATTGACTTTATTTTTTGGATATTATATAATAAGTGTGTATATTTTTACAAGGAGGGATCCCGCATGAAACTGAAACGTCTCCTGTCCTGGCTGACGGCGCTGGTGATGCTGGTCAGCCTGCTTCCGGCGGGCGCTCTGCCTGCTTCGGCAAACGGAGCAGGGACCCGCACCATTCTGGTCGGCGTCATCAACTACATCGACCAACAGGGCGACAGCTATCTGCTCCGCTACTGGGGCGGCGCGGACGGCGCCCAGGACGCCCAGTTGAATGACGTCGGCAGAGAGCAGTCCAAGACCCTCGGCTCCGACTTCTGGAACGACGATCCGCAGACCTTCCGCCTGTACACCGCCGAGATCCCGGCGGACGCCACAGGTTTCAAGCTCCACTACGAGTATCGCAGCGAGTGGTTCGGCGCCTCCGACGGCGACACCGCCCTCCACGACAGGCTCTTCGCCTTTGAATACGGCGGGGAGTACCGGGCCCTCTACGACGAACCCATCTCCAACGTCGGCACGGCGGAGGACTGGGCGGCCCTGGCGGCGGACCTGGACGCGGGCCTCGACTACGCGGGCCGCTTCCTGACCATGACCGGCGACTTCAGCACCAACGTCCCCTTAGGCGATGAGAACCATCCCTTCCGGGGCTCGTTCGACGGCGGCGACCACTATCTGGACATCCACCTGGAGGACCCCTGGATGTGGGGCGCCGCCCCCTTCCGGGCCATTGCCGACGGTGCGGCCATTGTGAACCTGAACGTGACGGGCTCGGTGCTGGGCTCCTACCACTCGGCGGGCCTGGTGGCCATCGTCTCCGGCGGCACGGAGCAGGCGCCCAACCTCGTGGACAACTGCACGGTGTATACGGACGTGGGCGGCGACGCCTACAACGGCGGCGTGGTGGGCCACGGCACCAGCTCGCATCTGACCATCCGGAACACCGTCTACCTCGGCGCCATCTCCGACGGCTGGAACAACTCCGGCGGCCTCCAGGGCTGGGGCGACAGCAACACGCTCACCGTCGAAAACTGCCTCTTCGCCGGGTCCTACACGGGCACCGGCAGCTTTGACCCCATCGCCGTCGGCTGCGGCGACCACAGCTTTACCAACGCCTACTACGTCGCCCCGCCGGAGGGCTGGACCAGCGAGGGCACCCCGGCAACAATGGACACGCCCACCGACAGCCTGGCCACCGAGGCCATCGTCCGGGACTGGTCCGTCTGGGTCTGCCATGAGACCCGGGTGGAGGACGTGGACGAATGGTATCTCTATACCGGCTCGCCGATCCCCCTCGCCCCCACGGTCTGGTTCAACAACAATCAGCTGACGGAGGGCACGGACTATACCTGGACCATCGACGGCCAGAACGTGACGACCATCACCGCCAAGGGCTTCCACGAGCTGACCGTCACGGGTATAGGCGACTACAACGGTTCCGTCACCGTGCCCATCGCGGTCATCAACGCCACGCTTCCGGGCTCCGGCACCCAGGGGGATCCCTGGCGCATTGAGGACGGCGCGGACTGGGTCCGCTTCTGCCTGGACATTGAGAACGGCAGCGACTTTGACAACGAATACGTCCAGCTCACCGCCGACATTCCCATCCGCCGGATGGCGGGCGTGGTCCAGGGCAACTTCCAGGACAAAGCCTTCTCCGGCGACTTTGACGGCGGCGGCAATACTCTGACCGTGGAGCTCAACAACACCTGGGACCAGGGCACCGCGCCCTTCTGCTGCATCGACGGCGCGGTCATCCACGACCTGAACACCGTGGGCGAGGTCCACGGCGGCTATCACGCCGCCGGTCTCGTGGGCTTCGTCAAGGGGACCGGGAACCTGGTGGAGCGCTGCTTCGTGTCGGTCAACGTGTACGCCGACGATTACCTGGGCGGCATCGTGGGCCACGGCCTGGATTCGGAGCTCACCCTCCGGGACTGCGTCTACTCCGGCACCTTAGTGGGCGGCGGCAACGCCAAGGGCGCTCTGCTGGGCTGGGACGACAGCGGGGACAAGTACGTGGACGGCTGCTTCTACATCGCCTCCGACGACCAGAGCCCCATGAATCTGTCGCTGACCTCGGGCCTCGGCGGGTCGGTGCACGTGACGGACTGCTATACCACCTCCGACGTCTGCCAGGAGGGCACTCTGATCTACAAGTTCCCGCTTCCGGACGTATTGTTCGGCAATATCACCGCCCCCGACGGCGCGGCCTACGTCCTTCCCTGCGAGATCCGCGGCGTCGCCGCCGTCTATAACTGCGCGGACGGGCCTGTGGCTCCCGCGCCGACGGTGGAGTTCGCCGGGACCGTGCTGATCGAGGGGACGGATTACACCCTTCGGGTCACAGACCTGGACGGCGAGGAGCTCCCCGGTCCCCTCACCGAGCTGGGCAGTTACCGGCTGGTGGTGGAGGGCTGCGGCAGCTATACGGGCCAGGAGCTCTTCCCCTTCGAGGTAGGGCAGATCACCTGGGCCTTAGAGGCCGACGGCAGCGGCCAGTACACCATCCTCCACTTCTCCGGCCTCGGCCCCATGGAGGACCTGGAGGCCTATCCCTATGACGGGCAGACCGCCCGCTGGGGCATCCCGGCGGCTGACTTGACGGACGTGCTGCTCGTGGTCATCGACGTGGGCATCACCTCCATCGGCGCCTATGCCTTCGACGGGCTCAGCAGTCTGGAGAAGGCCATTATCCCCGCGGGCCTCACCCGCATCGGGAAATACGCCTTCCCGACGAGCGGCAGCGCCTTTACGGAGCTCCGTCTGCCTGCCAGCTTAGAGAAGGTGGAGGAGTACGCCTTCTGCGGCCTCGACAATGTGACCGAGCTCTACTGCGGCCGCGAGCAGAACGAGTGGTGGGATTTCGTCTGGTCCGACAGGGTCAACACCGACGGCAACAGCGTCCTCACCGGGTACAACAACAACTGGCAGCCGGTGGATTCCTACTACGAGGTCCTCAGCGATATCCTGACCGGTCCCGTCGCCCACGGCTCGGTCCACTTCATGGTGGACGGCCAGGACGCGAGCCAGGCCAGCGACGGCCAGCTCGTGTATGTCATTCCCGAGGCGGACGACGGCTATGAGCTGGACGAGGTCCACATCAGCTTCCAGGACCACGGTGCGCCGGTGGACCTCTCCATTCAGCCCCTCTGGGGCTTCACCATGCCCTGCGGGGCGGACGTGACCGTGACGCCCAGCTTCCGGGCCATCCAGTACCACATCAGCTATCAGGGCCTCCAGGGGGTCCAGAACCCGCCCGCGAACCCCACGGGCTATACCGTCGAGACCCCCAGCTTCACCCTGACGAACCCCGCCAAGACGGGCTATAGCTTCCTGGGCTGGCGGCTGAACGGCGGCGCGACCCTTGCGCTGAACGCCACCGTCTACCAGGGCACCATCGGCGACCTGGACTTTGCCGCCGAGTGGTCGGCCAATCCCTACACCATACACTTTGACGCCAATGGCGGCACGGGGACCATGACGGACCAGAGCTTTACCTACGATACGGCCCAGCCTCTGAGCCGCAATGCCTTCACCCGTTTGGGCTACAATTTCCTGGGCTGGAACACCCGGGCCGACGGCCAGGGCACCGCCTATTCGGACGAGGAAACGGTGCAAAATCTCACGGCGACAGCCAACGACACCGTCACCCTCTACGCCCAGTGGGCGGCCAACAGCTACACCGTGGTCTTCGATCCCAACGGCGGCACGGGGACCATGCAGAACCAGCGCTTTACCTACGACCTGCCCCAGGCCCTGAACGCCAACGCCTACACCCGGAGCTGCTATCACTTCGTCGAGTGGAATCTGGCCCCCGACGGCAGCGGTGCGGGCTTCCAGGACGGGGACACCGTATCCAACCTCACCCCCGTCAACGGCGGAACGGTGACACTCTACGCCGTCTGGGCGCCCTATTCCTACACCGTGCAGTTTGACGCCAACGGCGGCAGCGGCAACATGCCGGACCAGCCCTTCACCTACGACGCGCCCCAGCCCCTGACCCCCAACGCCTTCACCCGCCCGGGCTATACCTTCACCGGATGGAACACCCGGGCCGACGGTTTAGGCGCCGCCTACGCGGACGGGGACACCGTGCTGAACCTGACGACGGTGGACAACGATGTGGTGGTACTCTACGCCCAGTGGTCCGCCCACAGCTACACCGTGCAGTTCGACCCCAACGGCGGCGTCGGCAGTATGCCGGACCAGCCCATGACCTTCGGCACGGCAGCGAATCTGGACCCCAACGCCTTCACCCTCGCGGGCTATGACTTCACCGGCTGGAACACCCAGCCTGACGGCAACGGCACGTTCTATGCGGACGGGGACAGCGTGCAGGACCTGACCACGGTGGACAACGGCGTGGTGGTGCTCTACGCCCAGTGGGACCCCTGGATGTATACCATCCTCTTCCTGCCCAACAACAGCGCCGCCACGGGCAATATGCCGAACCAGTGCCTCGTCTACGACGCGCCGCAGCCCCTGGACCCCATCGCCTATGACGTGACGGGCTATCACTTCACCCACTGGTGCACCACGGCCTCGGGCAGCGGCGGCACCGACTACCAGGACGGGGAGACCGTCAACTTCCTGCTGAGCCACAACGGCGCGGTCAAACGCCTCTTTGCCCAGTGGGCGCCCAATACCTATACCGTGCACTTCGACCCCAACGGGGGCACGGGAGGGCCTATGCCGGACCATGGCCTCACTTATGACATGGCCGATACCCTGACGCCCAACGTCTTCACCCGTCAGAACTATAGCTTCAACGGCTGGAACACCCAGCCCGACGGCCTCGGAACGCCCTATGCCGACGGCGCTTCGGTGATGAATCTCACCACCGGCCAGGGCGATGTGGTGGTCCTCTACGCCCAGTGGACGGCGGCCACCTACACGGTGGTCTTCGACCCCAACGGCGCCCCCAACGGGACCATGGCGGATCAGGCCATCCCCTATGACACGGCGATGACGCTGACGCCCAACGCCTATTCCTGGCCCGGCTATCACTTCGACGCCTGGTGCGACGTTCCCGGCGGCGTCGGCGGCATCTTCCTGCAGGATCAGGAGCCCGTGCTGAACCTTGCCACCGGGCCCAGCATTACCCTCTACGCCCAGTGGAAGCCCAACGACTACGTTGTAATCTTTGACCCCAACGCCCCGGTCAACACCTGGTACGGGTCGATGCAGAACCAGAGCTTCACCTACGGTGTGACGCAGAACCTGTACCCCATCTCCTTCGTCCGCCCAGGCTATACCTTCCTGGGCTGGGACACCCTTCCCGGCGGCGGCGGGCTCTTCTTCAACGACATGGACCCGGGCTCCAACATCCCCGTTGCCAACGACGCCGCTGCCGTGACCCTCTACGCCCAGTGGCAGGTCAACAGCTACAACGTGCACTTTGACGCCAACCTGGGCACCGGCGCCCAGATGCCGGACCAGAGCTTCGTCTACGACCAGTGGCAGAATCTGGACGCCAACACCTACACCCGCACGGGCTACACCTTCGTGGGCTGGTGCGAGGACATCGAGGGCTATATCGGCCCGATCTATACCGACCGGGAATCCGTGTGCAACCTGACCGACCAAAACAACGCCACGGTGACGCTCTACGCCATCTGGGAGCCCGTGAGCTGGACCGTGATCTACCACCCCAACGGACCCAACGCCCCGGATCAGTATCAGGTCTTCTACTATGACCAGCCCCAGGCCATCCAACCCAACCCCTACTTCTATCCGAATATGCACTTTGTGGAGTGGAGGGACGACCCCAACGGCGGCGGTACGATCTATAACCCCGGACAGATCCTCTTAAACACCTTCGCCGTCAACGGGATGCAGATCGACCTCTACGCCAGGTGGGTGCCCGGCAGCTACACCGTGGTCTTCAATCCCAACGCCCCCGCGGGCGGCTATTCGGGCGCCATGGCGAACCAGACCCTTCCCTGCGGCGTGAACACGGCGCTGACGCCGAACGCCTACACCCGTCCGGGCTTCAACTTCGACCATTGGGAGTACACCGACTACAGCACCTCGTCCTCCGGCACCGTCCACAGCTATCAGGACTGTGAGGCCGTGAGCATCACCGACTGGGACGGCGCCATCTGCGAACTCTACGCCCAGTGGAAGGGCTATGACTACACCGTGGTCTTCCACCCCAACAATGCAAACGCGACGGGCGCCATGCTGAACGAGAATTTCGTCTACGGTCAGCCCAGGGCCCTCTTCGCCAACGCCTATGAAGTGACGGGCTATCACTTCCAGTGCTGGACCACCCAGCCCAACGGCAGCGGCGACACCTATTACAACCAGCAGCTCGTGGACATCTGTCCCGCCTCGAACAACGCCACCGTGCACCTCTACGCCCAGTGGAAGAACAACACCTACTACGTGGACTTCGACGCCAACGGCGGCACGGGCAGCATGGGGAGCCAGATGTTCACCTACGGTGTGGCCGGGACCCTGAACCCCAACGTCTTCACCCGCGTCGGCTATACCTTCATCGGCTGGAACACCAGGGCCGACGGCAGCGGTACGAGCTACCAGGACCTCAATACCGTCCTGAACCTCACCTCCGTCCAAAACGGCTCTGTTACCCTCTACGCCCAGTGGCGGCCCCACACCTACACCGTCAGCTTTGAGCGCAACGGCGCCATCCTGGGCCGGATGCAGCCCCAGAGCTTCACCTACGACGTGCCCCAGGCCCTGTCCGCTAACGTCTTCCTCCACCGGGAGAAGGTGTTCGACCACTGGAACACCGCGCCGGACGACTCCGGCACCTCCTACACGGACCAGGAGGTGGTCTCGAATCTATCCGCCGTGGACGGCGACACCATCACCCTCTACGCCCAGTGGCGGGAGAAGTACTTCGCCATCTGGATCGACGACTCCTACGGAGGCGCCCTCTATGTCGAGCCGACGCAATGCGTCGTTGGCACGCCGGTCCGCCTTGAGGCGGAGCCGGATCCCGGCATGGTGGTTCGCGAGCTCAGCGCCGTGTACACCGACGTGGAGGGGATCACAGCGGCCCTGGACCTGGTGAAGGCGGAGGACGAGGAGAACGTCTGGACCTTCGACATGCCCGCCGGCGACGTGGAAGTCTACGCGGTCTTCGGTCCCCCCGCTTATCTGAACGAGGAACTGAGCTTCTACACCTCCGTCTCCATCGGCGCGGAGGTCAAGGCCACCTTTACCATTCGCCAGAACGTCCTGAACGGCTTCGACTCCTGGTATCTGGAGCTCAACAAGCTGGACAGCCTCGGCAATGTCCTGGAGACCAAGCGCTTCGGCGAGGGCCAGGAGGGCGCCGTCTC
The DNA here is from genome assembly GCA_017429325.1 of Oscillospiraceae bacterium. Lineage (GTDB taxonomy): Bacteria > Bacillota > Clostridia > Oscillospirales > Oscillospiraceae > JAFRPC01. The sequence continues at coordinate 9,857 of JAFRPC010000048.1, forward strand.
CGCCATCGGCACCGTGGCCTGGCGGGCGGTCTACACCGACATCACCGCCAAGGAAATGGGCGTGACCTTCTCCGCCGTGCTCCACGCCTTTGACCCCGACGGAAACGAGTACTACGGCAATGCCGTGGAGAACAGCGTCAAGGCCTATGTGATAGGGGAGCTGCTGAAGACTGACAACACCGACGCCACCCGCACCCTCTGCGCCGACCTGCTGAACTACGGCGCGGCGGCCCAGGTCTACTTCGACTACGACACGGACAATTTGGTGAACCAGGATCTGGGCCAGGCCACCGATGACTGGTACTATTACCAGACCGCCGACGAGGCCCCCGCCACCCAGGTCAACGGCGCCAACGGCCCGAACCTCTACGGCTCCGTATCCATCAAGAACCGGGTGGTGCTGAGCATCACGGCCCGGAATGTGGGCACAGGCGGCACTGTGCAGATCCAGGTCAGGAACCACGAGACCCACGAGGTCAAGGAGGTCCTGGAGACCACCCAGGTGGGCAGCGTCTACACCTCTAAGTTCTCCAATGTGGAGGCCAATGAGATGCGCACCATGTTCGACTTCGTGGCCCTGGTGGACGGCGTGGAGACCGGCCAGCCCCTGACCTGGTCCGTGGAGGGCTACGTCCGGGCGGCCCGCCTGAACAGCAGCATCAGCCCCGCCGAGCTGGCCCTGCTCAACGCCCTGCTCATCTACACCGACTCCGCCGCGGCAGCGCTGCCGTGACCTCCGTCCCCGCAGGGGACGGGTCCCCCGTCCCGCGAAAACCTCCCCTGCCTGCAGGGGAGGGGGACCGGCCTCAAGGCCGGTGGAGGGGTCCTTCCCCCCATAGAGCCGGTCCCGAAAACCCAGACAGCCCGTGGAGCCTCGGCTCCACGGGCTGTCTGGGTTAGGACAACGCTGTATGACGAAACTTTACCTTCCGAACAGGCCGCCCAGCTTGTCGGCGATGCCGTCCAGGTTGACCTTTGCCTTGACGCCCTCCACGACGGCGTTGAGCTGGTCGTCGGGCAGGTCCACGCCAATCAGACCCTCCACGGTCTTGACGGGGTTCTTCTGGAACTTCTCGCCGACGTCCTTGTCGCCCTTGATCTTCTTGACAAGCTCCTCAATGATCTTCTTGATGTCGATTGCCATAGATATTTCCTCCTTAGAAAATATATTGTAGGGACAAGCATTGCTTGTCCGCCGGTGGACCCTTAATTCGGCTTCACGAACACCGCCGATTCGATGATCACGTCCACCTGGGGGACGGAATGCTCCCCTCTGGCGTCGTCGCCCAGGGGGATCTCACAGATCTTGTCCACGGTCTCCAGCCCTGCCACGATGTAGCCGAAGGCGGCGTAATTGCCGTTCAGGGACGGATAATCCGCGTGCATCAGGAAGAACTGGCTGGTGGCGGAGTTCATGTCGTTGGTCCGGGCCATGGACAGTACGCCCCGGACGTGGAGCAGGGGATTGTCCCAGCCGTTGGCGGAGAACTCGCCCTTGATGGGGACGAGGGTCTCGCTGCCCGCGCCTCCCTGGATCATGAAGCCGGGGTAGACCCGGTGGAAGCTCAGCCCGTCGTAGTAGTGCCGGGCCACCAATTCCTTGAAATTCTGGGCCGAGAGGGGCGCGACGTCGGGCCGCAGCCGGACCACGATCTCGCCGAAGTCCGCCACCGTCAGCTTCACGTAATCCGCAGCCTCAGCGCTCTCCGCAAAATCCGAGACCTGTTTGCTGTTGATCTCGGCCTGGACGGCCTCCATATCCAGGGATGCGGGGACCGCCTCGGTGGGCTCTGTGGTCTCGGCGGTGTTTCCGCCGAAGTGAAGGATCAGGAACAAGAGGGCGGCCACCAGAACGCAGGCCAGCCCTGCAATCAGCAGGATGCGGCCCAGGGGCTTCTTTTGGTCGATTTGGATCTCCTCGCCCTGCTTCGATTTCAGCTTGTAGAAATTGGTGAGGTCCATTTTGCAGTTGGGACAGACCCGGGGATTGCTCTTCGGCAGGGGCTTTTGACATTTCGGACAGTTCATTGCGATTCCTCCTATGTAATTCAATGTTCATGTGATGGAACAGATCGTTATGGAATAATCTCCCCGAGGACGCCGTCTTCATACAGACCCGTGATCCGCACGTTCCGCACCTGATTGTGCAGAGCTTCCCCCGGCGCGTAGACCCGAATAGAATTCGGCGCGTGGCCGGTCCAGAGCGGGGCGTCGAGGGCGCCGCCCCCTACAGGGTCGTCATTCTGAGCGAAGGGAAGAATCCGCGTCCCCCCGTCCCCTGTTGCCTGTTGCCCGTTGCCTGTTGCCTCGTCGGGGACCACCTCATCCGCCCCAGTGTGCGCACTGGGGCACCTTCCCCTCAAGGGGAAGGCTTGGGCGGTCTCCTCAAATAAAACCGCCTGCATCGTGCCGACCATTCCCTCCCGGTACGCCCGGTTCATCTCCGCCGCCGCGGCGATGGCCGCCGCGGAGCGGGCCTCCTTGACGGCGTTGCCCAGCTGGCCCGGCATTTTGTCCGCCGGGGTCCCGGGCCGCCGGGAGTAGGGGAAGATGTGCATCGCCGCAAAGCCGCAGCGCCGGATGAAGGCCAGACTCTCGGCAAATTCCGCCTCGGTCTCCCCGGGGAAGCCCACGATCATGTCGGTGGTGACGGCGCAGCCGGGGAAGGCGGAGCGCAGCAGCTCCACGCTTTGCAGATAGCGGGCCGTGTCGTAGCCCCGCCGCATCCGGGCCAGCACCGCGTCGCAGCCCGACTGCATGGACAGGTGGAAGTGGGGGCAGAGATTCTTGTGCCGCTTCAGTCGGCAGAATTCCTCGTCAATGATCCGGGGCTCCAGGGAGCCCAGCCGCACCCGGAGCTCCGGCACGGCTTCGCAGAGGGCGTCCAAAAGCTGCGGCAGACGGCTCCCGTCCCGGAGGTCCCGGCCCCAGGAGGCGATCTCAATGCCGGTGACGACGATCTCCCGGTAGCCCTTCGCGGCCAGCTCCTTCGCCTGGGAGACGGCCTGCTCCAAGGGCAGGCTCCGCACCGGCCCCCGGGCGTAGGGGATGATGCAGTAGGAGCAGAAGTTGGAGCAGCCGTCCTGGACCTTCAGCATCGCCCGGGTCCGGACCGCCAGCCCGCCCGCGGGCAGGAGCTCAAAGCTCCGGCGCTTCAGGGCCGCGTCCAGAGCCTCCCGCCGCCGCCGGTCCTCCAGGGTCTTCAGGGCCAGCTCCAAAAAGGCCTCCCGCCCGGCGGAGCCGGAGATCACGTCGGCCCCTAAGGCCCGCACGTCGTCTGGTTTCACCTGGCTGTAGCAGCCACCCACCGCCAGCACGGCCTCCGGGCACTGCTTCCGCAGCCGCCGGATGACGTTCCGGTTTTTCTTGTCGGCCACGGCAGTGACGGAGCAGGTGTTGACGATGGCCAGGTCGAAGTCCTCGCCGGGCCCCACTTCCACGTGCCCCCGCTCCCGGAGCCACTGCTCCATAGCCTGGGATTCATATTGATTGACCTTGCAGCCCAAGGTCACGATTGTAAAGTTCATGCATTCTCCTCGAATATCGTATGTAGGGACAGGCATTGCCTGTCCGCGGACAAGCGATGCTTGTCCCTACAGACCTTACTGATGCCGCGGCAGATAATACTCGTCGCCCTTTTGATAAAACGGGCACCTGCCGCCCGCCCGGGCGAAGATGCGGGCGTACTCGTCCTCGTCCAGCGCCATCCGGCAGTAAGCCTCGTCGGTCTCTTCGTCGTAATCATAATGCCAGCAGGTTTCGCAAATCGACGGGTCCATAACAGTCCTCCCGGAGTTTTTTTCTATCATACCACAGCTTTCAAAAAAAAGAAACACTCACAGTTGAAATTTTGCTGAAAAAATGATAGAATAAGAAAAAACTCCGGGAGGACTGTGTTATGGGTATCGTAGTCATCGGCGCCGTGTTTGTGGACATCAAGGGCTTTCCCTCCGGGCAGTACATCCCCCAGGGGCGCAACGTGGGCTGGATCGAGCAGGTCCACGGCGGCGTCAGCCGCAACGTGGCGGAGGACATCGCCAACGTGGAGCTCCGCCCCACCTACGTCAGCCTGGTGGACGACAACGGCGCGGGCGAGGAGGTCGTGCGCAAGCTCCGCAGCCACAAGGTCAACACCGACTACATCCGCCCCGTCCGCAACGGCATGGGCACCTGGCTGGCTGTCTTCGACCACAGCGGCGACGTGGTGGGCTCCATCTCCCAGCGGCCCGACATGACGCCTCTGCTGGAGCTGCTGGAGGAGAGGGGCGACGAGATCATCTCCGCCGCCGACTCCGTGGTGGTGGAGATCTGCCTGGACAAGGACATCGTGAAGCGGGTCTTCAAGCTGGCGAAGAAGTACAACAAGCCCGTCTATGCCGTGGTGGCGAATATGTCCATCGCGGTCCAGCGCCGGGACTTCCTCCAGGACTGCGCCTGCTTTATCTGCAACCGCCAGGAGGCCGGCATCCTCTTCTCCGACGACTACTCCCAGGCCACCATCCCCGAGATGGAGGCCCTCCTGGCCGAGAAGGTCCGCCGGGCCCGCATCCCCAGCATGATCATCACCCTGGGGGACAAGGGCGCGGTCTACGCGGATATGTTCGGCTACCGGGGTTGGTGCCCCGCCCGGAACGTCATCGTCAAGGACACCACCGGCGCGGGGGACGCCTTCTGCGCGGGCGTGGCCGTGGGCCTGACCTACGGCAAGACCCTGGCGGAGGCCTGTGAGATCGGCTCCTTCCTGGCCGCCTCGGTCATCATGACCTCCGAGAACGTCTGCCCCCGCTTCCTCCCCAGCGAGATCGGCCTGGACGTGGAGATCGACTCAGAAGATTAAATGTGGCGGATTTGTTGGTTTTAAACAGTGGTACTTCATAAAAAGTGTGCATTTCGTTACAGACCAACAGACCATTAAATGTTGTTTGACTGGTGTAGTGTGCCACAATGCAATGTAGAGTTTATATAGTGTATTAGAATGTAGGCATACTACAACCAATGAATACAGTAAAAATTTTACAATAAATCTTTAAAAATCTATTGCTTTTTCTGCATTATTATGGTAAAATATAATAGCTATTGAGGATGGATAATTATGCGCATTCTGCATTATTATCCAGTTAGGACGGAAAAAGCAATCTGCTTGATACCCCCAAAATCGACTGTCTTCGCTCCAAATAAATGATAAGATGGCATGACTGGAGCGAAGGGTGTGATTGTGTTGTGAGGAGGAGACTATATATGGCACTGACGACGGAGAGAAAGAAAGAAATATCCGCGCAGGTGGATAAAATTCTAAATGACTTTGGCTATAACCCTGAGGTAGATACCTATGTGGATTCTGTTAGGTTAGCTAATTCCTTGAAGTTTAGTGTTGGAGAAGCTAAAGGGTTAAAGGAAAACGAAGACGGATTTATCATTATGTATAATGGTTCGCGGCTAATTGGTGTTAATATCAAACGTAGCGTTGAAGATAAGCGTTTTACTACAGCCCACGAATTGGGCCATTATGTGTTACATGGGAAACAATTAGAGGAAAACATGATGATGCGGGAACACGTTGATGCAAAAACGGGAAATCAAGAGGAAGATGAAGCTGATTTTTTTGCCGCATGTGCACTTATGCCCGAACAGAGCTTCAAAAGAGAAGCAGAAAGGCTGAGAACCAGCAAGGTTAATGAAAATGACATTATAGCTGTGTTGCGTATTTTATTTAAGGTTCCAGAAGAGAGTATTCGCAGAAGGTTGCAAGAAGTAGGCATTTAAGATTTGTGTAAGAGAGAGAAATTACGGTAATGAATAGTGATTTAAAAGAGATAAACAAAGCAATTGGGAGTGTTACTGAAAAATCAAGCGATCATGATTTTACCGATGAACCCTATAAAGATAAGACACAAACAGAACAGCAAAAAGCAAGGGACGAAGAAATAACCGGTCTGTTGAAAAAATATGTTGAAGCGTACAAAAACAAGACTGATACTCAAAAAAGATATAGAAAGTGTCTCTTTATTGGTGCGGTAATTCTTGTTGTATTGCTTATGCTAATAATTTCTTTTGTTAGCGTATGGACGGTGGTTTCAATTAGTACTGTCTCAATTGATACTACTGCAATGATTTCTGTTATTACTGTTTGTGTTACGTTGCTGACTTCAATCATTGGACTTTTTCAGATTATTACGAGATTCAGTTTTCCAGAAGATGATGAGAAGTATATTACGACTATTGTCGATTCTATACAAAGAAATGACTTAGAACACAAAAAAGCAAACATGGCATGTCGCGAAAAAACAGATAATCTGCCTATATAGGATCAATGAAGGTTCGAGTTTGCAGATAATACGGCAGTTTATGAAACAGAAAGCATAACCGGAGTTTTCCAAGAGGTAACTCCGGTTATGTATTCACAAATTGTTTCCCCTTTGTTCATAAAAAAATAGTTACAAACTGTTGACAAAAGCGGCGAGAGACTATACAATATTTTACATAGTGGAAATTTGACTTGTACCCCAACGGGTTTACATAATTCGGAGGAACGCCATGAAATATCTGCTTTACCGTCTGACCGCCCTGCTGCTGGCCGGGCTGCTCCTGTTCAGTGCGGGGGGGACCTATGTCTTCGCCTCCCATACGGCGCTGCCGGATCCCGCCTGCCGTCTCGGAACCACCTCCCTGTCCATGCTGGCAGGCGGCGGCCGCTCCGTGGAGACGGAGCAGGGGAGCGTTTACTACATAGACGACAGCGACGGCTCCGTCCGCCGCTTTGGCAGCCAGACCGTCCTGGTGGAGGGCCCCGTCCAAAAGCTGAACTATGAGGACGGCGTTTTGTACTATGCCCGCAGCCGGGAGGAGGGGGTCTTCGACCTCTGCGCCTTCGATTTGCAAAGCCGCCGCGAGACGGTGCTGCTGGGAGGCTTCTCCGGCGAGCTGGGCCAGGTCTACCTGGTGGACGGCCAATATCTGGACTTCTCCTGCGACAACGCGGTCTGGGAGCTGGAGCTGGCGACGGGCTTCTATCGGCTGGTCCTCTTTGCAAAGGAGCTCTGGAGCTTCGTCCCCACGGGCTGCGGCCTGATCTACGCCACCGGCTCTCTGTTTGACTACAGCATCTATGCCGACGGCCTGCTCTTAGTGGAGCACGCGGACGACTACAGCGTGGACTTCGGCCTGGGCGAAAACGGCGCCCTGGTCTACTCCCTGGAGGGGGAGGATTGCCAGATGGACCTGGCCGCCGCCTTTGCGGGCATCGCCCAGCCGGTGCAGTTCAAGGGCTACAGCTACATCGCCCTCTCCTCCGACGCCGAGGCCCAGGAGCTGACGCCCGAGGAACGGACTGCCGCTGAGGAGGCCGAGCACCAGCACATCGACGAGGTGGTCGCGGAGCTCCAGGACCTGCCGGAGAACCGGCCCCAGGAGCTGGGGCCCGCCGTGGACAACGACGTGGAGGAGGCCCCCGCCGACCCGGCGGACGCCGACCCCAACGACCCCCAGGCCCCCGCCGAGAACGACCCGGCCCCCGCCGAGCCTGAACCCGCTGACCCGGAACCCACCGAGCAGGGACCCACCGAGCCTGAGCCCACCGAGCCCGTAGGGGCCGACGCCCTCGACGGCCCGGAGGCTCCCGCCGACGAGGAAACTACGGAAATCGAAACAGACTCTGCCGACGCGGACACCGCTGACCCCGTAGGGGCCGATGCTCCCGACGGCCCGGATGCCCCCGCGGACGAGAAACCCACGGAAAACGACGCGGACCCCTCTGACACCGCCCCGGACCCCGCCGAGACCGAAACGGAACCCGCCGAAACCGACCCGGACGACGAGTTCCCCATTATCGTCCAGATCCCCGACCCGGTGCCGGTCGTGAACGATGACGGTGCCCTGCGCCGCCCCGTTACCGAGGGCGTCCAGAACATCGTCCGCCGGGCCCGCCAGATGCTGAACGTAAAATGGACTCCCCGCCAGGACATCAAGGGCTGGGTGGCCTCCAATTACAGCTACGTCACCTATAAAAAAGGCGTCACCTACACCGGCGTACCCTACTGCCAGGGCGGCCACACGGTAGGCCTTGGCAGCAACACCTTTACCGCTTTCGTCAACGCGGTGAACGATGTGAACAGCGTCATGTACACCACCCGCACCACCTACGCCCGGGGCGGCCCCTACTACGGCGCCGACTGCTCCGGCTTCGTCTCCGTATCCTGGGGGACAGGCTATTGCACCACCTTCAGCTCGGACCGGAGCAAGACCGATTACATCGGCAAGAGCTATACTCAAATTGAGCTGGGCGACGCCCTGATCAGCGGCGGCCACATCATGCTGGTCTCCGACGTGACCTACAACGCGGACGGCAGCATCTACTCCGTGGAGATCTCTCACTCCAACAACAGCCACAGCTATATGGACTGCTGCTACTCCATGCACTACGTCGGGACCTCCGGCCTGCAAAAGCTCCAGAGCAACTGGCTGAACAGCGGTTACGGCATCTACCGCTACAAGAACCGGAACTCTGTCACCTACACCCACGACTGCGCCGTGCCCCTGGAGGGCGACGAGTGCCCCAGCTGCGGCACCGGCATGTTCCTCAAGCCTGGCATCGACGTGAGCGAGTGGCAGGGCACCGTCAACTGGCAGACCGTGGCCTCGGAGGTCAGCTTCGCCCTCCTGCGGGTGGGCTACACCGGCAGCGAGAACCCCGTCCAGGTCAAGGACAGCCGCTTTGACTTCAACGCCCAGGGCTGCGAGGACAATGGCATCCCCTACGGCGTCTATTTCTACGGCGGGGCCACCACCCCGGAAATGGCCCGCCAGGAGGCCGATATGGTCCTGGGTTACATCGGCCTGGATCACTTCGAGAACATGAGCCTGCCCATCTTCTACGACGTGGAGGAGAAGAATAACATCCTCAAGCTCTCCAATGAGGAGCTGCTGGCGGTCGTCACCGCCTTCTGTCAGGAGATCGAGGACTTCGGCGGTCGGGCGGGCGTCTATGCCAGCACGAGTGTCTGGAATACCCAGCTCACCGGCTCCGCCTACAACATGTGGGTTCGCTGGGTCGCCCAGTATGAGAGCTCTGTCTGCACCGCGCAGAACGGCGCCAACGTCTGGCAGTATACCAACAAGGGCGAGATCCCCGGCATCGTCGGCGATGTGGACCTGAACTACTGGCTGGGGACCGTGGGCGACATGGAGCACCGCTACGTGACCACCGAGACCTCTGCCACCTGTACCGAGGCGGGCCGCATCACCTATACCTGCCTCCATTGCCCGAAGACCTACGACAAAGAAGTCCCCGCTCTGGGCCACAACTACGTGGAGCATATCTGCACCCGCTGCGGCAGGGTCCAGACGGTCTATGAGATCTTCAGCGACGTCCGGGCCGGGAAGTGGTACTCCGAGGCCGTGGAATACGTCTTCACCCACAGCCTGCTCGTCGGCAAGACCGAGGACAGCTTCGGCCTGACGGAGCACATGGACCGCGCTATGCTGGTGACGGTGCTCTACCGCCTGGCCGGAAAGCCGCCGGTGGAGGCCGAGACCCTCTTTGAGGACGTGAAGCCCGGCTCCTACTATGAGGACGCGGTGATTTGGGGCTCCCACTACGGCGTCATCTATGGCACCAGCCCCACCAAGTTCTCCCCCAAGGAGGATGTCAGCCGCCAGCAGGTGGCCACCTTCCTCTTCCGGTATCTGATGAATCTGGACCCGGAGAACGCGGACCGGGCGGATCTGTCCGCCTTCCCCGACGCCGGGGAGGTCAGCGACTTCGCCAAGGAGAGTATGGCCTGGGCGGTAGAGGCTGAAATTATTCACGGCATGGACGTGAACGGGACCCTCTGCCTGGTGCCCGGCGCCTCCGCCACCCGCGCCGAGGTCTCCGTGATGCTGATGCACTTCTGCCGCTACCTGGAGCAGAAAGGCCTCGCGGAGCTCAACGCCACCGTCTTCCAGCCCATGATGCGTTGAATATAAATAAAAACGCCCCTGCGGGTTCAGACCCGCAGAGGCGTTTTTATCGTCACAGCTTCTTCATGTGGGCGCTGGCGGTGTTAGCCAGCAGGCGTTTGGTGCCCTTATCGTCGAAGGCAATCTCCAGCATGGCGTCGTTGCCCATCTTTGTCACCCGCAGGATCATCCCGCGGCCAAAGGAGCTGTGCTGCACCGTGTCGCCGGGGCGGTAGTCCACCACCGGCGCCTTGTGCTGGGCGGCTGCGCCGGGCCGCAGGGGAGAGGAGCCCGCACCGGAGCTCCGGGAACCATAGGGGCCGATGCCCACATCAGCCCGCCGTTGAGGGGGTTGGTCCCAGCCGCCCCGCTCCGCGAAGGGCAGGTCGTCATAGAACATCCGCCCCTCCCGGCTGCCGGGGCTCTGGGGCTTCGGCGTCCGCGGCTTGGAGCTGGGGCTCAACAGCTCCCGGGGGATGTCCCCGATGAAGCGGGATAAGGGATTTGCCGTGGTCCTGCCGTAGAGCATCCGCTGCCGGGCGTGGGTGACGGTGAGGCTCTGCTTGGCCCGGGTGATGGCCACGTAGCACAGCCGCCGCTCCTCCTCCAGCTCGGCCCCGTCGTCCATGCTCCGCAGGCTGGGGAAGAGGCCGTCCTCCGCCCCCACCAGGAAGACGTGGGGGAATTCCAGGCCCTTGGCCGTGTGGATGGTCATCATCACCACGGCGTCAGCCTCGGCGTCGTACTGCTCAATGTCGGTGTAAAGGGCGATCTCCTCCAAAAAGCCGTGGAGGGAGGGGTCGTCGGGGTGGGTTTCCAGGTAGTTCACCAGGGAGGAGCGCAGCTCGCGCACGTTCTCCAGCCGGGTCCGGCTCTCCACGTCGTCCTGCTCCTCCAGCATCCGGGCGTAGCCGGTCTTCTCCACCACGGCGTCGTAGAACTCCGGCAGGGGCAGGCTGTCCAGCAGCCCGGCGCATTCCTCGATCAGGGCCGAGAAGTCCAGGAGCTTTTTGGCGCTGCGCTCCAGGGCGGGGTACTGTCCGGCGTCGGCCAGCACCAGATAGAGGGGCAGGCCCCGGCTCTCCGCCAGCCGCCGCAGGGTCTCCAGGGTCTTGAGCCCGATGCCCCGGGGCGGGTTGTTGACGATGCGGCTCAGCCGCAGGTCGTCGGCCCGGTTGTTGATGAGGCAGAGATAGGCCAGCATGTCCTTGACCTCGGCCCGGTCAAAGAAGCGGGTGCCGCCGATGATGCGATAGGGGATGGCGTTGAATTTGAAGGAGCGCTCCAAAGCGTTGGACTGGGCGTTGGTGCGGTAGAGGATGGCGAAGTCCCGGAACCTGGCCGGGGGCGTCTGGGCGAAGATGCGCCCGGCCACGTAGTTGGCCTCCTCGTTCTCGTCGAAGCTCTCCTTGACGGTGATGGGGACGCCTGAAGCGTTTTCGGTCCAGAGGGTCTTGCCCTTGCGGCCCCGGTTGTGGGAGATGACCGCGTTGGCGGCTTTCAGGATGGCCTGGGTGGAGCGGTAGTTTTGCTCCATGCGGATCAGCCGCGCTCCGGGAAAGCGCTCCTCGAAGCTGAGGATGTTTTCGATGGTGGCGCCCCGGAACTTGTAGATGCTCTGGTCGTCGTCGCCCACCACGCAGATGTTCTCCCGGCCTCCCGCCAGCAGGGCGGAGAGGAGGTATTGCAGGTGGTTGGTGTCCTGGTACTCGTCGATGAGGACGTAGCGGAAGCGCTGCTGCCAGCGCACCCGGACCTCCTCGTAGTCCTGGAGCAGCTTCACCGTCAGCAGGATGATGTCGTCGAAGTCCAGGGCGTTGGCCTCCCGCAGCCGGGTCTGATAGGCCGCGTAGCACTTGGCCGTGTCGGCCAGCCGCTGGTCGCCGCCTCTGCCCGCCGCGTCCGCGAAGGCCTCGGGGAACTGCATGGCGTCCTTGGCCTGGCTGATCAGGCGCAGCACCAGCCGCGGCGGCAGGGCCTTCTCGTCGTAGTTCAGGGAGCGCAGCACCTCCTTCATGACCCGCTCGGAGTCGGCGGTGTCGTAGATGGTGAACTGCAGGTCGTAGCCCAGCCGGTCGATCTCCCGCCGCAGGATGCGGCAGCAGGCGGCGTGGAAGGTCATAGCCCAGATCTCCTGGGCCTCGGGCCCCAGCATGTCGGCCAGCCGATCCTTGAGCTGGTTGGCGGCCTTGTTGGTGAAGGTGATGGCGATGATGCGCCAGGGCTCCACCGGCTCCACCGTGCACAGGGCGGCGGTCTGGGTATCCATGGGCCCTTCGGCGGCGGCAGCGGCCTCTAAGGCCGCCAGCTCCGCAAAGCCGTAACCCGTCGGGACCTCGGTGCAGTCGGAGGCCCGGCCAAAGCGGATCAGATTGGCGATGCGGTGGATCAGCACCGTGGTCTTGCCGCTGCCCGCACCGGCTAGCAGCAGCAGGGGGCCTTCGGTGCACAGCACCGCCTCCTGCTGCCGCTCGTTGAGCCCGGCGAACTCCCGGCGGATCAGCTCCCGCCGCAGGGAGAGGAATCTCTGTTTCTGTTGTTCATCCATGGGAGACCTCTGTTTCAGTTGAAAGTTGAAAATTGAAAGTTGAAAGTTGAAAACGAAGTTGGCCGCTCAGCTTGTTTTTGCGTCCCGCCGACGTTCCAGGGTGCGGTTCAGGATGCCGCCGCAGAAGAAGAGGTAGATGCAGACGTAGAGCCACAGCATTGCCATCGCAATGACGGACAGGCTTCCGTAGTACAGGGAATAGTTGGCGAAGCGGTCCACGTAGAGGGTGAAGGCGTGGGAAAAGGCGATCCACAGCACAGCCGTCACGAAGGCGCCGGGCAGGGAAGCGGTCCAGCGGACTTCCCGATTGGGGAAGACCGTGTACATCACCGAGAACAGGCCCGTCAGCACCACCGTGGTCAGCACGGTCTTGAGCCGGGCCAGCCGGGCCAGCAGACGGCCCAAGGCGCTGCCCCCCTCCAGCAGGGAGGCGATCAGGTCCTGGCTCAGCAGATGCAGGCCCAGCAGCACCACCGTCGCCAGGATCCCCACCAGGGTGAAGAGCAGGCAGCGCAGCCGCAGCCGGAGGGCGTTCCGGGTCTCCCGGGCGGCGTAGATGCGGTTCAGTCCCCGCTGGAGGCTCAGCACCCCCTTGGAGGTCATCCACAGGGCCGTCACCGCCGAAATGGAGAGCACCGCGGGGGAGTCCACGGCAAAGAGCTCGTCGATCATGTAATCTGTCAGGGCCTGGAGGCTGGCAGGGACCACCTTTTCCAGCAGGCCCCGCAGGTCGTCCGGCAAAATGGGGGTGTATTGCAGGATGCTGATGATTAGCATCGTGGCCGGGAAAATGGCGAGGATCCAGAAATAGGCGGCATAGGCCGCAAAGATGTGGACCTCAAGCCGCCGCACCCGGCGGAAAAATTGAAGGATTCGATGCCAGATACGCACGGCGCACCTCCCGGAAGATCCCAGCGGCCCACGGACCGCAAGCTGCTTTCTGCAAAATATTATACCAAACAGAGCCCGGAAAAGCAATCGAAATCTCTTTCGGAGCAACATCCTGCGGATATTCACAGAATCATCAACAAAATAAGCGAATATTTTTTGAAATCTGGCTTGCTTTTTTGAAAACAATTTGGTAAAATAATAAACTGAAGATAGTGTGTACAGCTATCGCTTTCTCAGCTGCGGTTTTCCACGGCAGAGAAAGAGTGAAAATTGAATAGGAGGGCATCTATGAACAAGAGAACACTCTGCTGGCTGCTGTCCGCGGTCCTGCTGCTCTCTGTGCTGGCGGTCCCCGCGATCCCGGCGCAGGCGGCGTCCTTAGCGACAAACGGCACCGAAGCTCCGATGCGATTCGATGGTGTGAATCCGCCGCTGACAGATTCCGACGAGGACATCTGGGTTTACTTTGTGGACGAGACCGACTGCGCCAACGCCTGGGTCTATCCCTTCCTGGAAACTGTGTCCAGCGAATCCGGCGAGGACCTGGAACCCGGCGACACCGAGGAGGATCTGCCCACGCCCATTGACTTCCCGGGAATTCAGATGACTGCCCTCGGCACCGAAAAGGGCGGACACAATTACTATTGCTATGTACTTTCCATCAGCGACTACTCCCACGTGATCTTCAACAACGGCAGCACCGGCGGCGTGAACTCCGGCAACCAGACGCCGGACCTGCCCGCCAAGGCCAGCGCCCGGATAGACGACAATGGCCGCAAATACGTGGTCTACTACATCTACCGCGACAATGGCCTGATGGCGGCCTCCATCGGCGACGATGTCTGGCCGAATCCCATGGTCACGGTGGAGCCCACCTGCACCGAGCCGGGCTACACCCGCTACGAGGGCCTGATCACCGGCGCGGTCTACGGCGAGACTACCTATGAGGCTCTGGGCCACCTGCCGGGCGAGACGGAGATCGAGAACGAGATCCCCGCCACCTGCACTGCCCCCGGCAGCTACGACGAGGTCGTCTACTGCCAGCGCTGCAACGCGGAGCTTACCCGTACCACGGTCCCCACGGAGCAGCTTGACCACGTCCCCGGCGAGACTGTGATCGAGAATGAAGTCCCTGCCACCTGCACCGCCCCCGGCGGCTATGACGAGGTGATCTCCTGCACCCTCTGCGGCGCACAGATCTCCCGCACCCATGTGGAGACCCCGCAGCTGCCCCACACCCCCGGCGAGACCGTGATTGAAAACGTGGACGAACCCACCTGCACCGCCCCCGGCGGTCATGACGAGGTGGTCTACTGCACCGTCTGTAACAACGAGATTTCCCGCTTCCGCGTCACCGACCCGGCCCTGGGCCACAACTGGGGCGAATGGCTGGTGGACCACGAGCCCACCTGTACCGATATGGGCGTGTATTACCACGTCTGTGCCCGCTGCGGCCTGATGGAGCAGCAGGATATAGACGCTCTGGGCCATGACCCGCTTCCCGCGGAGCAGGAGCGCTATGTGGCTGCGACCTGCACCACAGAGGGCGGCTTCGACATGGTAGTCCGCTGCCGCCGCTGCAATTCCGCCCTCTCCTCCGAACATACGACCCTGCCCGCCCTGGGCCATAACTGGGGCGCCTGGCAGGTGGACCATGCCCCCACCTGCACCGACTGGGGCGTGAACTACCGCGTCTGCGGACGCTGCAATCTCATGGAGCAGGAGGACATTGAGCCTCTGGGCCACACCCCCGGCGAGCCTGTGGCCGAAAACGAGATCCCCGCCACCTGCACCGAAGAGGGCAGCGTGGACTATGTCACCTACTGTACGGTCTGCGGCGCTGTGCTGCTCCGGGATCCCATTGTCATTCCTATGGCGGACCACACCCCCGGCGAGCCTGTGGCCGAGAACCAGACAGCTCCCACCTGCACCGAACCCGGCACCGTTGAGGTCGTGATCTACTGCACCGTCTGCGGCCAGGACATCAGCAGAGAGCCTGTGATTACCGACGATCCTCTGGGCCATCTTCCCAAGGACCCCGTAAGGGAGAACTACGTTGCGCCTACTCTTACGGAGCACGGCGGATATGAAAACGTGGTCTACTGCGAGCGCTGCGGCATTGAGATAAGCCGCGAGTATTTCTATCTGCCCCCCATTGCCCCCGTTGATACCCCCGAGTATAACCCCCTCCTCAGCTTCTATACCTCCATCTCCATTGGCATGGAGGTCAAGACCACCTTCACGGTCCGCACGACTGTTCTGAGCGGCTATGACTCCTGGTACCTGGAGCTCAGCAAGCTGGACGGCAACGGCGAAGTAATGGAGACCAAGCGCTTTGGCGAAGGCCAGGAAGGCCCTGTCACCGCTGTCGGCACCGTAGCCTGGAGAGCCATCTACACCGACATCACCGCCAAGGAAATGGGCGTGACCTTCTCCGCCACCCTCCATGCTTTCAACGCCGAAGGCCATGAGTACTACGGCGATGCCGTCACAAACACCGTTAAGGACTATGTGGTGGGCGAGTTGACGAAGACGGACAACACCGCTGCCACCCGTACCCTCTGTGCCGACATGCTGAACTACGGCGCGGCAGCCCAGACCTACTTCGAGTACGACACCGAAAACCTGGTGAACCAGAATCTGAGCGCTGCGGCTGCTTCCGCTCTAAGTCAGTTCGAGACCAAGACCCAGGCCCCCGCTGCCTTGGTGAATGGCTCCAACGGCCCGAACCTCTACGGCTCCGTGTCCATCAAGAACCGTGTGGTGCTGAGCATCACAGCCCGCGGCCTCAGTACCGAGGGCACTGTGAAGATCCAGGTGAAGAAGCAGGGCTCCAACGAGGTCAAGGAGGTCCTGGAGACCACCAAGGTCGGCAGCGTCTACACCGCCAAGTTCTCCAACGCGGAGGCCAATGAAATGCGCGACATGTTTGAGTTCACGGCCCTGGTGGACGGGGTGGAAACCGGCACGCCGCTGCTGTGGTCCGTGGAGGGCTACGTCCGTGCGGCCCGTCTGAATTCCAGCACCAGCGCGGCGGAGTTGGCCCTGCTCAACGCCCTGCTCATCTACACCGACTCTGCCGCAGCCATGTCCTGAAAAGGACCGCTCCGCCCGCGGCCTGAACCGACCGCGAGACGGGCACCCCTCAACTTTGTCCAACTGCCGCATTTGCGGCTGAGGAAATAATTCTACGAAAGGAGTTTGCCACAGAATGAAATTTGAGAAGCCCATTGCCGAGATCCAGAAGTTCGACCTGAAGGACGTCATCTCTGCTTCCTCCGAGGGCGGCGAGACCCCCACCACCACTAAGAAGAGCCAGCCTGGCACCATTGTTGGTGACGAGGGCGGCGTCTGCTCCTACACCAAGGCCGACAACTACAACTTCGACAACTGCCTGTAAGATTTTAAGCAACCCAAAGCCGGGTCCGGTCGCACCGACAGGTACGCCCGGGCCCGGTCCCTACTGCCAAGACCTGACAACGTGACAACAGGGACGTTCTCTGTGACAACGGGGACGGTTCTCTGTGTCACGTAAGTTAACATAATAATGTGACAGAGAGAATCGTCCCTGTTGTCACGGGAACAAAGAAGGAAACGTCTATGGAACCACAAAACAATCTCCTATCCGAGCGCAACAAGAAGATATGGCGCAAAAATCAAATTCCGGTCTCCCCGTATTTTGAACTGACGCCTCGCTGCACCCTGGACTGCAAGATGTGTTACGTCCATCTCACCCGGGAACAAATGGGCGACCGCCGGGAGCTGACTGCCGAGCAGTGGAATCAAATTGCCGACGAAGCGGTCAAGGCCGGTATGATCTATGTGGTGCTGACCGGCGGCGAATGTATGCTCCATCCCGGTTTCTGGGACATCTATCACCATCTGCTGGACCTGGGCGTCGTCGTCACCATCAACACCAACGCCTACGCCCTGACCGACGAGGACATCGAGCGCTTCAAAAAGCGTCCCCCCTCCGGGTTCCGCGTGACGCTCTACGGGGCCTCCGAGGAGGGCTACGAGCGCTGCACCGGCCGCCGCGCTTTCCAGCGGGTCATGGACAACATCAAAAAGCTGCGGGCAGCCGGTTTCTGGACCGTTGTGGCCCTGACCCTGAGCCGATACAATGCCGACGAGTTTCTCGAAATGGTCAAACTGGCCAGTTATCCGGGCATTCCGGTGAACTACGTCATGGAGCTTTCTCCCCCGAACGAGGACACGGGCCGACAGATAGACGACTTCAGCCTCAGCCGCCAGGAGATCATCGACAAGACCCTGGAGCTCTACCAGTCGCAGAACCGCTCCGTCTTCCGGAACGAGCCCATTACAGAGCTTCCGGCTCTGCTGCCCGACGACCCCAACTGCAAGGGGATGCGCTGCGGCTCCGGCACGACCTCCTTTGTGATCCACTGGGACGGACGCATGTCTCCCTGCTTCGACTTCCGGAATGACGTGCGGGTCCAGGACGTGGGCTTCCAGGCCGCCTGGGAGATCACCAAGAAGCTGGCAAGGGAGTGCCCTCAGCCCGTGGAGTGCGAGAGCTGCCGCCTGCTGCCGATTTGCAACGACTGTGCGCTGACCCGCCGTGACCCGAAAAACCCCGGCCACTGCGACCCGGAGCGCTGCCGCATCACCATCGAGCGCTACAACGCCGGCCTGACCACCCTGGAGCCGAAGGAGCCCGCCGCCCAGGACCTGGTGGAAGGAAAAGAAGAATGCTGATCGAAAAACCCGCCGACCCGTCGGCGGGTTTTTCGGTGCTTCGATAAGCTTGTGAACGCAGTCTTTGGCAGTGAAGAGTGAAGAGTGAAGAGTTGTGGGATTCTGTAATTTGCCAATTGCAGAATATATTTTTTTATATCGCAGATATAAAAAACTCCGAAACTCTTCACTTTTCACTTTGCATTCTTCACCCACGTCTTTCTCGCTGCAAGGCTAAATACAAGGTCTATGCCTATTCCGCCGGCTTGAGCTCCGCGCCCTGATAGTACCAGGCCAGGATCTCCTCAAAGCTGCTGCCTGTTTGGGCCATTGCTTCTGCGCCGTACTGGCTCATGCCTACCCGGTGGCCGTTGCCCTTTGTCACGAAGATGGCCTCCGTCTCCGTCAGCTCTAAGCTGAAGGCCGTGGAGCGCAGGCCGAAGCGTTTTCGCAGCCAGGTCCCCCGGAAGGGCCGCCCGCCCAGCTCTATCTCGTCCACGCCGCCGCCCTCGGTGTACCGGATCGCGCCGACCCAGCCGCCCAGGGCCGCGGGGAAGGAGACCGCTCCGTCCTCCGCCTCCAGGGCCGTCCGGAACTCCGCCAGGGGAACCCGAGTCTCGTCGGTGAAATGGGCGGCTCCCTCCTCCCCGGGGCTGTCCACAGACTGGAGATAGGGGAGCTCGCTGCCCCAGACCGCGGCGGCGGCCTCAGTCCGGCCTCCGGAACAGGAGAAAAAGGTGGCGTCGATCAGGGCTCCGTCGTAATACAGGGCCAGACCGTCCGTGGCCGACACGATGGCCTCCGCCCTGGCCCGGTCCTCTGGCGAGGCCTCCGCCGGGTCCCGCCAGGCCTGACAGCAGCCGGAATTGACACAGACCGCCGCCTTGTCGTGCCGCCGGTTATCGTAGCTGCGCAGCACATAGGTCCGGGAGGCCGTGGCCTGAGCCTTCAGGGCCTCGTCGGCGAAGCTGAGGGGCATCTCCGCCAGGACCACCCCGGTCAGATAGCTGTGCAGGTCCATGCTCCGGATCTGCCCGTCCCGCAGCACCGGCAGCCGGAACCCCGCGTCAAAGCCCGCCTCCGTCTCATGCTGTAGGGGCGCACATTGTGCGCCCGCTCCGTCCGCCTCCGCAGCTCCGTAGGGGCCGATGCCCACATCGGCCCTCCCTTCTTCGTCCGTCTCCGCAGCCGCCTCCGTCTCACGCCGTAGGGGCGCACACTGTGCGCCTGCCCCGTCCGTCTCCGCAGCCGCCTCCGTCTCACGCCGTAGGGGCGCACATTGTGCGCCCGCCCCGTCCGTCTCCGCAGCTGCCTCCGTCTCACGCCGTAGGGGCGCACATTGTGCGCCCGCCCCGTCCGTCTCCGCAGCCGCCTCCGTCTCGCGCTGTAGGGGCGCACATTGTGCGCCCGCCCCTTCCGCATTGGCTCCACCCCCGCATAAAAATGGCAGAGCCGACAAAAAAACCGCCACGAGCAGCGTAAAGATGATCGTGTCCCGCATTTTTCCCTCCTGTTCCCGGAAAACCATTGACGAATGAATCATTTTATGGTAAAATAACAGCGATAAAGGGGGGAGTATCCCCGCCTCCCCACAGTTTATTCCGGGCGGCCCGTCCGCAGAACCGCCCCGACGCCCCTGGAGCGGGATACCTGTTGAATAGGAGTGCGAATGAAATGAAACTGAAGAAACCCGACATCTTCCTCGGCATTACCCTTGGTATGCTGGTCCTGACGGCAGTGCTCTGCATCGTCATTCTCTTCGTCCAGAAGAACAACAAGACGCCCACGCCGGTCAACACCGATACGCAGATCTCCAATCAGACGGACACCGGCGAGGTGAACCCCTCCGGCAGCCAGACAGTTCCCAGCGACACCGGAACGAACATCAAGCCCACGAACCCCGTGGAGCTCAAGACCATCAACGAATCCGGCCTCAAGGCCGCCCTGGATGAATCCCTGCGCGGGCTCACCAGCGAGTGGCAGGTCATGGTGACGGACCCTGCCAAGGGCAGCCGCATCACCTCCGCCGTGAACTGCTCTGTGGACGGTTGGATGACCGCCAATCGCTTTGCCCAGGTCTTCATCATGGGCGCTGTATTCCAGCAGGCATCGGAGGGCACCCTCACCCTGGACTCCGTGCTGGACGACGTGAAGGCCATGATCAACAAGAACGACCTGGCTGCGGCGGACAAGCTGACTGAGGCCCTCGGCGGCGGCGACGCCGAGAAGGGCCGCGAGGCGGTCAAGGACTTCGCCGTGGACAACGGCGTGAAGCTGGGCTTCAACCGAACCCTGTCCGGCGCCAACAGCAAGAAGAACTACGTCACTGCCCAGCAGACTGCGGTCCTGCTGGACCTGATCTGCCGCGGCGAGCTGGTCAGCGAGGCCGCCTCCCAGCAGATGCTGGAGATCCTGCTGACCCCCAACGAGGAGCTGGACATCGACCCGGGCCTTAGCACCGAGGGCGCAAAATACGGCTTTATCACCGACATTGAGAACGACGTCTGCATCTGCGCCATGGGCGTGGTGCAGCTTCCCAACCGCAGCTTCGTCATCAGCGTGGTCTGCAACAAGCCTGTCACCACCAACGGCGCAAAGGCGAAGGTGACAGAGCTGATCACCCTCACCGAGCCCTTCTTCGCGGAATAAAGCGGGAACGAATCAGAAATTCCATAGAAAAACGAGCTTCCCGCCGGAAGCTCGTTTTTCTATGATTATTCATGGGGAGCGGAGGAAATCGCCGCCTCCTGCCAGGAGCCGACCGAGGGAGATATGGTTTCGTTTGGCGTAAAACGCGGCCTGGATCAGCCCGGTGCAGGGCCTTTCGTCCACCTCGGCTACGGTGACGCCCGCGGCGTCGGCCTCCCGGAGGAGCCGGTTGCTTTGGCCCAGCAGCAGAAGCAGCAGCCCGTCCTCCGAGACCTGGATCTCCCAGACCTTTTCGTCGGGGGAAAATCCGGCAGTCTTCAGCAGCTCCGCCGCGTCCTCCCGGAGCCGGTCGTGGTAGAGGCCCGGCGGGACGGCCTCATCGGCGAAGGTCTCCGCAAAGGCGGCATAGCGCTCCTCGATGTCGGCGTAGTCGATCCCGGCCCGCCGATAGTCGTCGCCCATGAAATCGACCAGGAATTCGTCCCCGACCAGCTCATAGAGCAGCCCTTCCCAGCGGTCCAGGGCGGCGAGGGAGCCGTCCCCCTCCGCGAGAGTGAAGCGCAGGATGATCTGCCCAAAGTACGGCAGGGCGATGAATTCCGCAAAGCGGACCGCCCCGCGGCTCCTGTGTAACGCCTCGTCCGCGACCTGGCGGATCCGGTCTCCAAGTTCTTTCCCAAGCAAAAACATGCTGCCGCTCCTTTCCTTCTTAGCTCTTACTTTTTACTTCGTCCTTGCGGGCGGCTCACCCTGCGGGTAAGAGCCGCCCCTACAGGCGGAAATGTCCCGATTCTGTCATTGCGAGCCAGTGCGCACACTGGCGTGGCAATCCGCATCCCCCGTCTCCTGTTGCCCGTTGCCCGTTGCCTGTTGCCGCGTCCAGTGCCGCCGTCTGGGGCGTTGGAGCCGCAGCCGCTCGAAGAAGTCCGTGAGCTGGGCGGCGCACTCCGCCTCCAGCACCCCGCCGGTCAGCTCGGGCCGGTGGTTGAAGGGCAGGGCGAAGAGATTGACCACCGAGCCGCAGCAGCCGTTCTTCGGGTCCGCCGCGCCGTAGATCACCCGGGGGATCCGGGCGTTGACGATGGCCCCGGCGCACATGGGGCAGGGCTCCAGGGTCACGTAGAGGGTACACTCCCAGAGCCGCCAGCCGCCCAGGGTCTTGCAGGCGGCGTCGATGGCCTCCAGCTCCGCGTGGCGCAGGGCGTTTTTCTCGGTCTCCCGGCGGTTCCGGCCCTCGCCCACGATCCGGTCCCCCAGGGCGATGACGCAGCCCACGGGCACTTCGCCCGCTTCGGCGGCCTCCTGGGCCAGCGCCAGGGCCCGGCGCATCAGTTCCACGTCTTCCACAGTCTCACCTCCCTGTCTATCCTATCCGAAGCGGCGGAAATTTACAAGGGAAAAATATAGAATATTTGAAAAAAATGCAGAAAAGGGCTTGTCAAGCCCATAAGTTTGTAATATAATGAGATGAATTTTCCGGGAAACGCCGGGCGGCAGCTTCGCCCCGGCGCGGCCCCGTCAGGTCAAAGGAAGTGCGCTATGTCTACACCCAAGAAGAACCAAAATCCCACCATTGAAGCACTGGCAGCGCCCATCAGCGCCTTGATCGCCAAGGGCAAAAAGGAAGGCATTCTCCAGTCCAGCGAGCTCAACAACGAGCTGGCGAAGATCCCCTGCACCGTGGAGCAGATCGAGCAGGTCTATGAGCTGCTGGAGTCTCTGGGCATCCAAATCGCCGGGACGGAACTGGACCTGGACGATGACGGCCCCTTGGACCTCCCTGCCATGGACGCCGAGGAGGAGATCATCGACCCGGTGGAGCTGGCCGCCGAGTACAACCTGGACGACCCTGTCCGCATGTACTTAAAGGAGATCGGGCAGGTCCCGCTGCTGACCCCCGAGGAGGAGATGGAGCTGGCCCAGAAGGTCTCCACCGGCGACAAGGAGGCCAAGAAGAAGCTCACCGAGGCCAACCTGCGCCTGGTGGTCTCCATTGCCAAGAAGTATTCCGGACGCGGCCTGCACATCCTGGACCTGATCCAGGAGGGCAACACGGGCCTGATCCGCGCCGTGGACAAGTTTGACTATACCAAGGGCAACAAGTTCTCCACCTACGCTACCTGGTGGATCCGGCAGGCCATCACCCGGGCCATTGCCGACCAGGCCCGGACCATCCGGGTCCCCGTCCACATGGTGGAGGTCATCAACAAGGCCACCCGCTGCAACCGCAAGCTGGTCCAGGAGCTGGGCCGCGAGCCCACCTTGGAGGAGATCGCCGAGGAGCTGAACCTCCCCATCGAGAAGATCATCGAGGCCAACCGCACCGCCGCCGACACCCTCTCCCTGGACACCCCCGTGGGCGACGAGGAGGACACCACCATCGGCTCCTTCGTGGAGGACGACAACACCCCCGGCCCCGCGGAGTCCACCTCCAACACCATGCTGGCCGAGGCCCTGGCGGAGATCCTGGGCACCCTGACCAAGCGGGAGGCCGACGTGCTGAAGATGCGCTTCGGCATGTACGACGGTCGGAACCACACCTTAGAGGAGGTCGGCCAGATCTTCGGCGTCACCCGCGAGCGCATCCGCCAGATCGAGAACAAAGCCATCCGCAAGCTCCGCCACCCCAGCCGCGCCAAGAAGATCAAGGATTTCTACTGCTGAGAAATACAACGAAAAAACCGCCCTCGGCTTTGAGCCGGGGGCGGTTGGCATTTTAGAGTTAGTCTTCCACGTAGGGCAGCAGGGCGATCTGACGGGCGCGCTTGATGGCCACGGTGAGCTGACGCTGATGGGCAGCGCAGGTGCCGGTGGTGCGGCGGGGCAGGATCTTGCCGCGCTCGGAAGTGAAGCGCTTCAGCTTCGCGGTGTCCTTGTAGTCAATGTTCGTGACCTTGTCCACGCAGAACAGGCAAACCTTCTTGCGCTTGTGGGGTCTGACTCTGGTTTCGTTCGCCATGAGAGGATCCTCCTTCTTTACAGTCTTGTAGAAAAATTCAAATTAGAACGGCAGCTCGTTGTCGTCCTCCTCCAGCATCGCAAAATCGGATGCGGCGGGGGCGGCGGGAGCGGCAGGGGCGGCATAGCCGCCGTGGGACGAGGCATAGTTGTCGTTGTAGGAGCGGTTGTTCCCCTCGGCATAGCCGCCGTTGGAACGGTTGTTCCCGTCGGCGTAGCTGCTGCCATTGTAGGAGCCGGAGTTGTCATTGTCGCGCTTGGAGTCGCCAAAGTAGACGTTGTCTGCCACGACCTCCGCATTGGTCCGCTTGTTGCCCTGGTTGTCGGTCCAGTTCCGCATTTGCAGACGACCGGAAACCACGACCATACGGCCCTTGGAGAAATATTTGTTGACGAACTCGCCGGTCTGACGCCAGGCCACGATATCAATGAAGTCGGCGTCGCGCTCGCCGGTCTCCCGGTTGCCGAAGTCCCGGTCCACCGCAATACGGAAGGTGGTGACGGGGACACCGGACTGGGTGCGGCGCAGCTCCGGGTCACGGACCAGACGGCCCATGAGAACGATGTGATTGAGCATGGATGTTCCTCCTTACTCTTCCACGACGGTGATCAGAGAACGCATGATGCCTTCGGTGATCTTAAACACGCGGTCCAGCTCGGCGGGGAGCTCGGGCTTGCTCTCAATGTTCATGAGAACGTAATAGCCCTCGGGCTTATCGTTGATGAGGTAGGCCAGCCGGCGCTTGCCCCACTCTTCGATACTTGTCAGGGTTCCCTCCGCCTCAACCAATGCCTTGAATTTTTCCACGAGCGCTGCAATACCCTCTTCGCCCACATCGGGGTCGATGATGTAGAGAACCTCGTACTTCGCGGAAATCTTTGCCATTTGTTTGCACCTCCTTTTGGTCTTTCGGCCGCTGAATCCCTCAGCGGCAAGGGGATTCTGCTTGTCTCGCAAGCCGTATTATTTTAACGGATGATTCTCCGTTTGTCAACTGTTTTTTTCAGTTTTTTCAAAATGCCGGTCAAGCTGCTGGGTGAACTCCAGGGCGGCGTTGTAGCCCAGGCGCTTCTGGCGGTTGTTCATCGCGGCGACCTCCAGAATCACGGCCAGGTTCCGCCCGGGACTGACGGGGATCGTGACGCAGGGGACCCGTACGCCCAGCAGGTCGGCAAAGTGCTCCTCCAGTCCCATGCGGTCATAGTGCTTCCCGGCCTCCCAGGGGACGATGTTGATGACCAGATTGATGACGGTCTGCTCCTTGACGGCGCCCATGCCGAAGAGCTTGGCGACGTTGATGACGCCGATGCCCCGCAGCTCAATGTAGTTGCGGATTAGGCTGGGGGCGGTCCCCATGAGCTCGGTGGAGGAGATTTTTTTGATCTCCACCGCGTCGTCCGCGATCAGCCGGTGGCCCCGCTTGAGGAGCTCCACGGCGGTCTCGGACTTGCCGATGCCGCTCTCGCCGGTGATGAAGACGCCCTCGCCGTAGACCTCCATCAGCACGCCGTGGCGGGTGATGCGGGGGGCCAGGGCGCTCTTGAGAGTGGTGATCAGGTTGGAAATGACGTAGGAGGTGGTCTCCGGGCAGAGCAGGATGGTGATGTTGTGCTTCTTTGCCATCTCGATGCACTCCGGGTGGGGCTGCTGACCCCGGGAGATCACCAGCGCGGGGATGTGGTAGGCAAAGAGACGGTCAAAGATCTCCAGCCGCTTCTCCGGGCTCTGGTCCTCCAAAAAGGTCATCTCCACGTAGCCCAGGACCTCCACCCGCTGCTTCTCAAAGTGGGTGAAGAAGCCGGTCAGCGGCAGACCGGGGCGGGAGACCTCGTCCACCGTGATCAGGATCTCTTCGTAATTCGTGGCCTGATAGGCAATGGAGAGGTTGAATTCCTCCACCAGCACCTTCAGCGGAACGCCGTGCGTGTTCATAGGGCACCTCCGATTCTTTTGCTTTCTGCAATTGTACCACAGAATGCGCGAGCTTGCAATACGAAATGCGCGGCCTTGCAATACGAAATTGCTTGCTTTTTCCCGCCGGATACTTTATAATAAAAACGTTGTGAAACGATACCCCATCCAAGAAAAGTGAGATGAAACGAATATGGGTATTTCCGCCCAAGCACCCTGGCTCAACTTCTACGGCGACGTGCCGAAGCACCTGGACTATCCCCGCCTGAACCTTTATCAAATCGTCCGGCAGTCGGCCCGGAGCTACCCCGACTACGTGGCCTATGAGTTCATGAACAAGGAGACCACCTACGCCCAGTTCATGCGCCGCATCGAGCGGACAGCCAAGGCCCTGAGGGCCTTAGGCGTCGAAAAGGGCGACCGCGTCACCATCTGTATGCCCAACACCCCCCAGGCCCTGGACACCTTCTACGCCCTCAACCGCATCGGCGCTGTGTCCAACATGATCCACCCCCTCTCCGCCCCGACGGAGATCGCCTTCTACCTGAACTTCTCCCACTCCAAGGCCATCCTGACTTTAGACCAGTTCTATCCCAAGCTCGAGGAGATCCGGGACCAGCTCGACCATCCCGTGAAGGTGCTCATCGCCCTGATCCAGGACGAGCTGCCCGCCCCCCTGAACCTGCTCTATCCCATGACCAAGCAGGCCCGCAAGGTCCCCAAGCTGCCCAAAGGCGGCGACTATCTCCTCTGGAAGGACTTCCTGAAGGCAGGGGAGAAGGTCAAGGAGCTGCCCCCCGAAGACGTGATGCTCAGCCGCGAGGGCGCCTCCATCCTCTACTCCGGCGGCACCACCGGCACCACCAAGGGCATCCTCCTCTCCTCCGACAACTTTAACGCCACGGCCTTGCAGACCATCGCGGCCTCGGGCCGCATGAACGGCATCGCAGGCTGCCGGATGCTCTCCGTCATGCCGGTCTTCCACGGCTTTGGCCTGGGCATTGGCATCCACACGGCCCTGGTGGGCGGCGGGCGCTGCATCCTGGTCCCCCGCTTCGACCTCAAGACCTACGCCCAGCTCCTCATCAAGAAAAAGCCCAACTTCATCCCCGGTGTGCCGACCCTCTTCGAGGCCCTGCTGCGGACCGACCTGCTGGACAAGGCCGACCTGAGCTTCCTCTACGGCATGTTCTCCGGCGGCGATTCCCTCTCCGTGGAGCTGAAGAAGAAGGTAGACGCCTTCTTGAAGGAGCACAACGCCAAGATCCAGATCCGGGAGGGCTACGGCACCACCGAGTGCGTCACCGCCTCCTGCCTGACCCCCAAGGACTATGCCCGCTCCGGCTCCATCGGCATCCCCTTCCCGGATACCTACTACAAGATCGTAAAGGTGGGCACCGAGGACGAGGTGGAGCCCAACATCGAGGGCGAGATCTGCATCTCCGGCCCCTCCGTCATGATGTGCTATGTGGACAACCCCGAGGAGACGGCCCAGACCCTCCGCCGCCACGCGGACGGCCGCATCTGGTGCCACACCGGCGACCTGGGCACCATGGACGCCGACGGCTTCGTCTACTTCCGCCAGCGCATCAAGCGCATGATCATCACCTCCGGCTACAACGTCTACCCCAGCCAGCTGGAGAATATCATCGACGGCCACGAGAAGGTCCTGCTCTCCTGCGTCGTGGGCGTCAAGGACAAGTACAAGATGCAGAAGGTCAAGGCCTACGTGGTCCTGCGGCCCGGCGTCGAGCCTACCGACGAGGTGCGGGAGGAGCTTATGGCCCACTGCCGCAGGCACATCGCCAAGTACGCCATGCCCTATGAGATCGAGTTCCGGGAGGAGCTGCCCAAGACCCTGGTGGGCAAGGTGGCCTACCGGGTCTTAGAGGAAGAGGCCAACGCCCAGGTGGAAGCATGAGCCAGACCAAGCGGGAACGCATCTGGGAGGTGGACGCCCTGCGGGGCATCCTGATCCTCTGCGTCATCCTCAGCCACAGCCTCTACTACGCCGCCAACGTCCTGGGGCGCTTCACCCTGCCGGAGCCGGTGCGCTTCGTGATGCAGTACGGCGGATTGCTCTTTGTGCTGCTCTCGGGCCTGTCCGCCACCCTGGGCAGCCGCAGCTTCCGCCGGGGCCTGCTGGTCTTCGCCGGGGGTATGGCCCTGACCGCGGGCTCCCTGGCCACGGTCCGCTTCGGCTGGCTCAGCGAGGACATGGTCATCCGCTTTGGGGTCCTGCACCTGCTGGGCCTTGCCATGATGCTCTATCCGCTGCTGAAAAAGCTGCCCTCCGCCGCCCTCCTGGCCCTGGGCCTGGGGCTGCTGGCTCTGGGCTACTGGCTGGAGCTTCGGCCCGTGATGGTGGAGACGACCTGGCTCTTCCCCCTGGGCCTGCGCTATCCGGGCTTCACCTCCGGGGACTATTTCCCCCTGGCCCCGCATTTAGGCTGGTTCTGCCTGGGCGTGGTCCTGGGCCGGAGGCTCTACCCGGAAAAGCGGACCCGCTTGCCCGGCGTCAACGCCGAGACCTCGTTCTTCCGCTTCCTCCGCTGGTGCGGCCGCAACTCCCTGTATATCTTTATCCTCCACCTGCCCCTCCTGGGCGGGATCATGATGCTGCTGGCATAATAACTGTAGGGGCCGGCGCCCTCGACGGCCCGCCCTGCGTATCGTTGCGCCGTCACGGGGCGTCGAAGGCGCCGCCCCCTACGACCTTACAAGAAAGAAGAGAAAAATATGGCAAAGAAACAAAAGGTCCGCCGCGGCGACCGGCGGGACGGGACCTGGCTCCGGCAGGAACCGCCGCTGAACCAGTTTACGGCCTACCTCTATCCCAACCGGGCCGACAACGAGGCCTACATCAACGAGGAGGTGGACCTGCGGCCCATCGAGGAATACCTGGCGAAGAAGAACGAGGGTCGCACCCAGGACAAATACACCTATTTCCACATCATCTGCGCTGCGGTGGTGAAGGCCTTTGTCCTGCGGCCCAAGATGAACCGCTTCATCTCCGGCAACCGCATGTACCAGCGGAACTATCTCTCCGTGGCCTTCGTGGTCAAGAAGAAGTTCTCCGACCGCTCCGAGGAGGGCCTGGCCTTCCGCAAGTTCGAGGCGGATTCCACCATCGACAAGCTCCACGACAGCCTGGTGGAGGAGATCCACACCCAACGTCAGGAGAACGCTGTGGACAATTCCACCCACTTCATGGGCCTGCTGCTGAAGCTGCCCCGCTGCGTGCTGCGGCTGGTGATGAAGGTCCTGTTCAGCCTGGACCGGAAGGGCAAGGTCCCCTACGAGCTCATCAAGGAGGACCCCAACTACTCCTCCATCTTCCTGACCAACTTAGGCTCCATTGATTTGAACTGCGGCTATCACCACCTGTCCAACTGGGGCACCTGCTCCTGCTTCGTGGTCATCGGCAAAAAGCACTTGGCCCCCGAGTGCCATCCCGACGGCTCCGTGACGGTCCGGCCCGTGCTGAACGTGGGCGTGACCCTGGACGAGCGCATCGCCGACGGCTACTACTACTCCAAGACCATGAAGCTGGTCAAATACCTGCTGGCCCACCCCGAGCTGCTGGAGCTCCCCGCCGGAGAGGAAGTGGACTACCTGCCCCAGGACGACCGCCGCTTCCGGGACAAAGACTGACGAAGCTTACAGGAATGCCGTAGGGGCGCTCATTGAGCGCCCGCCGTACACCGTAAATCGAAGAAGAAACGGATGAAGAAGAAATGCCTATGAAACTGTCATTGATCGTTCCCATGTACAACGAGGCAGCCATTATCGAGAACACCGCCAGGACCTACCAGGAATACCTGGCCGCGCAATTCCCGGACTACGAGCTGCTCTTTGTGGACGACGGCTCCGTGGACGACTGCGGGGCGAAGGTGGAGGCCCTGGGGCTTCCCAACACCCGGGTCATCCGCTACACCCCCAACCAGGGCAAGGGCAACGCTGTGAAGACCGGGATGCTGGCAGCCTCCGGCGACGTGCGGATGTTCCTGGACGCCGATATTGCCTACGGGACCGAGGTCATCGCCCGGGCTGCGAAGCGCTTCGAGGAGCAGCCGGACAAGGCCCTGGTCATCGGCTCCCGCCCCCTCCACCCGGAGGGCTACGCGGGCTATACGCCCATCCGCAAGCTGGCCTCCAAAACCTACATCATGGTCCTGAACGTGGCCGGGGGCTTCCGGCTTTCCGATTCCCAGTGCGGCTGCAAGGCCTACCGGGGCGAGGCCGCCGAGGCCATCTTCTCCCGCACCGAGACCAAGGGCTTCGCCTTCGACTTCGAGACCATCCTCTGGGCCCAGAAGTTAGGCTATGGCATCACGGAGATGCCCGTCTGCATCGTCAACCACCGGACCTCCAAGGTCAACGTGGTCCGGGACAGCTTCAAAATGCTGAAGGAGCTCCGGCAGATCAAGAAGCGCGTGAGGAAGGGATAGACCCCGTAGGGCGGCCAGACCCCTGGCCGCCGCTCCCCGGCAGACAACGCGGCGGCCAGAGGTCTGGCCGCCCTACGCAGGATCCTTACGAAAGGAGGCCCCCATGCACCCTATCAAGCATTTCAGGACGATTACCCGGCACCGGCATCTGGTGATGTTCTTCTGCTTCCGGGTGGGGCTGATCCGCCAGGGCCTCTGCCACGACCTGAGCAAGTATTCCCCCACGGAGTTCTGGCAGGGGGCGA
Organism: Oscillospiraceae bacterium; assembly: GCA_017429325.1. Taxonomy (GTDB): domain Bacteria; phylum Bacillota; class Clostridia; order Oscillospirales; family Oscillospiraceae; genus JAFRPC01. Next base: position 40,145 of record JAFRPC010000048.1, read on the forward strand.
AGTACTACCAGGGCACCCGCAGCCCCAATGCCGGGGCCCGGGAGGCCGAGGGCTATTCCCTGGCCTGGATGCACCACAAGGGCCGCAACAAGCACCACTACGAATACTGGACCGACGTGCCCCCCGGCGGCCACGACTATCGGCCTGTCCCCATGCCCACCCGCTGGCTGGTGGAATCCGTGCTGGACCGCATCGCGGCCTCCAAGGTCTACCTGGGCAGGGACTTCACCGGCAGCTCCGCCCTGGACTATATGGCCCGGGAGCAGGCCTCGGAGAAGCTGCACCCCGACACCTACGCCAAGCTGCGGTTTCTGCTGACTCTGTACAGGGACCGGGGCGAGACCTTCACCTTCCGCTTCCTGCGGCAGGTGGTGTTAAAAGAGATCCCCTTTGAGGAATGGGAAAAAAAGGAGCGCGAACCCGAATGATCACCATCCGTATCGCCGACGTCAACGTCGGCATCGACAACCAATACGACCTGCGGCCCTGGCTGAAGGGCTGGATCACCGACGCTGCCCCAGCGTTTACGGTCCGGGCTCTGCCGGAGGACCTGGTACGGGAGGACGCGGGGCGGGGCATTCCCCCGGCCTATCTGGAGTTCATCTGCGTCTATCGGTACATCGCCGAGCGGATGCCGGACTACCAGGCCTTTGTCTTCCACGGGGCCGCCATTGCCATGGACGGTCTGGCCTATCTCTTCACAGCCCCCAGCGGCACGGGCAAGACCACCCACGCCCAGATGTGGCGCTACCGCTGGGAGGGCCGGGCCTATTTCCTCAGCGGCGACAAGCCCATCCTTCAGCGCACCCCGGAGGGCTTCCGGGTCTGCGGCACCCCCTGGCGGGGGAAGGAGGGCTACGGCGTCAACGAGACCCTGCCCCTGCAAGGCCTCTGCCTCCTGCGCCGGGGCACGGAGAACCGCATCCGCCGGGCCGAGCCCGGCGAGATGATCCGCTTCCTGGCCCAGCAAATCTACATGCCCCGGGACAGCGCCCGGGCCGAAAAGCTGCTGACCCTGCTGGACGAGCTCTGCACCGTCGTTCCCACTTGGTCCATGGACTGCATCCTGGACAACGACGCCTCCATGATCTCCTACGAAGCCATGCGGCCCCACCCCGCCCCGTAGGGCGGCCAGACCCCGCCCGCCGTTCTCCCGCCTGTAGGGACGGCTCTCAGCCGTCCGCGGTCCCCCGCACGGACAAAGTAAGAGGTAAGAAGTAAAAGGTAAGAAGTAATCAGCCGTAGGCGACGGGTCTCCCGTCCCGCCGCGTCTCCCGCCGTAGGGGCGGTCATTGGCCGCCCGCCGTCCCCCGCCTGTAGGGACGGCTCTCAGCCGTCCGCTATCCCCCGCACAGACAAAGTAAGAGGTAAGAAGTAAAAGGTAAGAAGTAATCAGCCGTAGGGGACGGGTCTCCCGTCCCGCCGCGTCCCTTTGTTTCCCGCCCTTCCTGCGTTACATACGATGCGCCTTCCGCTTTGCCTCAACAAAATCCCCGGCGGTACATCTCCGTTTTTGGAAATGTGCCGCCGGGGTTTAAACTATCAATATAGTATTATAAAATTTGGTCGGTGTCCGAAGGAATATACTCCATGATCTCAGCAACGCTGCAATTCAAAATTCGACAAAGGTCATTGATCGTGGTACTGTTGAGCGGACGGTTTTTCCGCAGCTTGTCAATGGTGGAGCTGGAAATGTGGTGATTTTTTATCAATGTGTAGGTGGTTTCCGACGAGTGCCGAAGGGTCTCCCAGAAAGGCGTATATACAATCATAGACCTTCCTCACGTTTCTGTCAAAGTCAAGTACTGCTCTTATTTTTCATCATAAAACGAAAAATTATTCTTGACTATAGTCGCAAAAAAGACTATAATAGCAAAGGAGATGATTTCATCTACTATTTTATTACAATGGAGGAAACCTACATGAAAAAAGCAAAAAAACTCATCGCGCTTCTGTGCGTCGTGCTGATTTGCGCACAGATGTTCACTATGATGGCAAGTGCAGCAAATACTGCTCCTACAGTATCAACGTCTACAGGGAAATGTAATGCTGTCATGGTGCTTCAAAAGATGCTCAACTATAAAAGGAGCGCAGGTCTTACAACTGACGGTTGGTTTGGCAAGAATACAAAAAACGCCGTGATTGCTTATCAAAAGAAAGCATTTCCCTATAAACCAAGAGAATGGGACGGCATCTGTGGTCCAAAAACATGGGAAGCATTGTTTAATGATTGCACTGTCAAATGGGGAGACAATAACAAATTGGTCCTAATCGTTCAGCATATTCTCAATAAGGTGGACAACCAAACCCTTAATGAAGATGGAGATTTTGGATATGCAACATATTGTGCTGTTTGGAATTTTCAAAGCAAACATGGATTAGGTAAAGATGGTGAAGTTGGAAAAAATACTTGGAATGAACTCATTTATCAATACAATCAGCTTAGCTTTGATACTGCGTTTAGCAAGAAATAACATCAAGAACGAATGACTTTTTGTACCAGTTTAGGTATAATAAATTGTTTGCTTGAACCTGCTTTATCTGATTCGTAAAGTATGGGAAAGATTCATGCGCTATCTCTTTGTATCAAAGCATCTTATCCCAGCGCCAGCCTGTTCCGAAAAGGGGCAGGCTGGCGTCTCGGTTTCTGGTCGCGAAAAAACCGCGGCTGGATCGTTTGCTGACGCAAACGATTGTTTGCTTCGCAAACCGGGCGGCTCATCCGCCTGCGGTGGATAAGAGCCGCACCCTACAGCGCATCCGCGGGCGCTTGATAAGCGCCCCTACAGCGTCATCCCTCCGTCCCCCGTCGTAGGCGACGGGTCTCCCGTCCCGCCGCGTCTCCCGCCGTAGGGGCGGTCATTGGCCGCCCGCCGCCCCCCGCGGTCCCACCCGTAGGGGCCGGCGCCTCGACGGCCCGCTGTCCCTGCGCGTCAAAAAACAAAAACGCACGTCGGCTTTTGCCCTCGTGCGTTTTGTAATATCAAAAATCTGCCTCTGACGATAATCTATCCCAGCGCCATGCGGCGGATGTCCGTGCCCTCGAAGGTCAGCACACGGTACAGGCCCAGCAGCCGGGAGGCGGCCTGGCCCTCGTAGCGGGACTCCAGCTTGTCCGGCGTCAGGTTGGTGGAGACAATGGTAGCCCGCTGGGAAAGCAGCCGCTCGTTGATGACCGTGTACAGAGAGGAGATCACCAGCGGCGACACCAGCTCGGTGCCCAGGTCGTCCAGGATCAGCAGGTCGCAGCTCTGGTACTTCTCCAGCAGCTCCGGTTCTCTCCGGCTGAAGCGGACGGCCTCGTAGTCCGAGAACAGATTGTTGGCGGAGCTGTAGGTCACGCTGAAGCCGCTGTCCACCACCCGGCGGGCGATGCAGGCGGAGAGGAAGGTCTTCCCCAGGCCGGTGGAGCCGGAAAAGAGAAGATTCTCCGCGGCGGGGCTGAAGCTCTGGGCGTATTTGATGCAGAAGCTCAGATTCTTCCGCATCAGAGCCCGGGCGGAGTTCCGCAGGGCGGGGATGTAGACGTCCGGGTAGACGTTCAAAGAGAAGTGCTCGAAGCTCTCCTTCCCCGTGCGGAAGAGGGGAGCCAGCTCCCGCTTCTGCTCCTGGCGGCAGAGCTCCCGCAGGCACTCGCACATCTGGGAGCCCCGATACCCGGTGCCGCCGCAGAGGGTGCAGACCGGGCTGTCGTCCAGAAAGTCCTCGGGCAGCTCCGCCTCGTCCAGAAGCCACTGGCGCTCGTTTTGCAGGGCCAGATTCTCGGCCCGCAGCCGTTCCAGCTCCGCCGCGGGGTCGGTCTCCTTCTGGAAAATGACCGCTGCCAGCTTTGCGCCGGTGCCCCGCAGGGCCCGGTCGATCTCCCGGAGCCTGGGCCGGAGCTGATAGGCCTGGGCCAGGTGCTTTTCATATTCGGCGTGTTTCTTGTTGGCGTCCTGAGCCAGCCGCGCCTTCGCTCTGGACAGGACCTCGGCAGAATAAGCCATTACGATTCCTCCTCCAGCATCTTCCGGGCCGCCTCCACCAGCATGGGGCTCAGAGCCTCCCCGTGGTGCTGGTAGCCGGACTTGCGAGGCGCGGAGGCGGGCTTGCGGTCCAGGGTCTGCACCTGTTCGGCGGTGTAGAGCCCCTGGGCGTTCCAGCGCTCCAAAATGCTGTTCATGTACTTCCAGGTCAGGCCGCCGGTGTTGGCGCAGGTCTTGTCGTAGGCCAGGGCAATGGCGTCGTCGGCAAAGCCCATTTCCGCCCAGGCCTGGAGATAGCGCTCCTCCGTGGGGGTCAGGCGGCGTCCCGTGAGGCCCAGCAGCTCGCAGAGGGCGCCCAGGCGGGAGTTCCGCCTTGTCTCGCTCTGCATGAAGGCGGCGGCCTTCTCGAGGGTGTCGATGCCCAGGTCAGCCCAGTGATAGGCCTCCTTCTCGATGCTGCGCATGGCGGGCATCCGCCCCGCGCCTCGGGCGCGGCTGCGCTCCACACAGAAGCGGACCAGCATGGGGATGACCTCCACCGGCAGGCCCAGATACTCCTCCATGCCCAGCAGGAGCTTCAGGTCCTCGGTGCTGAGGGTCCGGCCCAGGCAACGCTGCACCTCGCCCACCAGCTTGCGGAAGCCGGAGCGGGGGAGCTCCATCTGGCGGCGCACGTCCTCCTCGGTGTATTCGGGCCGCTGCTCCGACTGTTGGAAGCGGGGATCGGTCGATTCATCCAGCCCAAGCTGGCGCAGCAGGGAAGCGGCGCTCTCCAGCCGGGGCAGAGAAAAGCCCGTGGTCACGTCGCTGAGCTCCGCGGCGCGGCAGAGATACAGCAGGGCGCAGTCGCCGTTGCCGGCGGCCAGCAGCTTGCGGATGCTCTGGGTGGATAGGATCACGTCGGACATTCTGAAACACCTCCAAGGAAGACAGGGGAACCGCCGCGCCGGTCCGGGGCTATGCGACGGTAAACAACATTATAACACAGATTCCCCCGCCGGACAAGCCGGAGACCTGCTAAACTTCGCACAAAAAAACAACGGGAATTTTGGAACCCGGCCATATCTTGTGGAGGGCTGAAAAATCGGCCCCAATTTACAGAAAATTGGCTCAATCACTTTTCTTGTGGGATGAGCAAAGTTGACAATTGAATAAAACGAAACCTCGAAGTAGGATAAAGAAGCATCTTGCCGGATGTACTTACTTAATCAAACCCCGAGGTTTCACCATGGATTATACAACAGAAAGTCAGATCAAGCAAGTAGGATATTCAGAAAAAAGCGGCGTTCAGGAAAGCTTACTGCTCCCGTCTGGACTGTTTGGATTTCACAACACGGCGACAACGGTCGAGCAGA